>NZ_JAKKFE010000025.1:0-61667 GCF_022230935.1 Micromonospora hortensis | reverse complement strand
GCGGAGCGCGGGGCGCGGGGCGCGGGGCCGGATGCCGGGCCTCGGGACGCGGTCGGGACGCGGTCGGGACGCGGTCGGGACGCGGTCGGGGCGGGGTGGTTGGGAGGCCGCCGGGCCGTGGGTGGGTTTGGCGGCGGGCTTGTCGATCCGGTTGACTGTTCGGGTGCTGAGGGTGGGGTTGACCGGCGGGATCGGGTCAGGCAAGAGCGCGGTGGCCGCGCGGCTCGTCGAGCGGGGCGCGGTGCTGATCGACGCCGACCGGGTGGCCCGGGAGGTGGTGGCGCCGGGTACCGACGGGCTGGCCGAGATCGTCGCCGCCTTCTCCGACTCGGTGGTGGACGCCGACGGCGCACTGGACCGTGCCGCGCTGGGAGCTGTGGTGTTCGCCGACGAGACCGCCCGGCGTCGGCTGGAGGCGATCACCCACCCCCGGGTCCGGGCCCGCACCGCGGAGCTGACCGCCGCGGCGGCACCCGACGCGATAGTCGTCAACGACGTACCGCTGCTGGTCGAGGTGGGTCTCGCGCCGACGTACCACCTGGTGGTCGTGGTGCAGACGGCCGTGGCGACCCGACTGGAGCGGCTGGCGCGCGACCGGGGGATGGGCCGCGCGGAGGCCGAACGGAGGATCGCCGCCCAGGCCGACGACGCCCGCCGCCGGGCGGCGGCGGACGTGGTGCTGACGAACGACGGGAGCCTGACGGCGCTGCACGACGCCGTCGACAGGCTCTGGAAGCAGCGGCTCGTGCCCTACGAGGACAACCTGCGTCAGCGGCGGGTGGTCCCGCCGGACGCGGCCGAGCTGGCCGGGGCGGACGCGAGTTGGCCGGAGCAGTACGCGCGGCTGGCCGCCCGGATCCAGCACACGCTCGGCTCGGACGCCCTACGGATCGATCACATCGGTTCGACGGCGGTGCCCGGCCTGGCCGCCCAGAACGTCATCGACGTGCAGGTGGCGGTCGCCAGCCTCGCCGACGCCGACGGGCCGTTGGCCGATCGGCTGGCGAGCGCTGGGTTTCCACGGGTGCCGGGGCAGTGGTGGGACGACCCGCGCCCGGCCGGCAGGGGCCGGTGGGAGAAACGGTTGCACGGCAGCGCGGACCCGGCCCGCCCGGTTCGTCTGCACGTGCGGGTGGCGGATTCGCCGGGTTGGCGGTACGCGCTGCTGATGCGTGATCACCTGCGTGCCGACCCGGATCAACGGGCCACGTACCTGCAGCTCAAGCGGGACCTGGTCGACGCGGCACCGGTGGCCGGCGATTCCGGCACGGCCCGCAACCCGTGGTTCGACGAGGAGTACCTGCGGGCCGAGCAGTGGGCCGCGCAGACCGGCTGGCGCCCCTGAGGCATCGGTCAGCGGGCACGGGGCCGAGGGGCCGGGGACCGAGGGGCCGCAGGTCGAGGGACGGCGGGCCGAGGGTTGGCAGCCAGTCGGGGCACGACGGCGGGCTGGAGATCCAGGTGTGCCCACGCGCCAGCGTCGGTCCGCAACTCGAGCCGGCGAAGCGACCCGTCCCGGTCGAGCCAGTAACGCAGCCGCGCGTCGGCCGGACCCGACTCGACGACGTCCACCGTCCGTCCGGCGGTGACGTCCTCGCGTACCCGCACGGCCGCGCCGCGCTGCCCGACCGACCCGGCGGCTATCGCGGCGTCGACCAGCACGCCCAGGTCGTCGCGGCCGGGCCGGGAGACCCGCCAACCTCCGGCCGGGGGCGGCAGCGGCGGCCGGGCCGGCGATTCGGCGGTGCCGCCCCCGGCATCGGCCGCCGGCAGGTCCGCCCGGGCCAGACCGGCGGCGTCGCGGCGCAGGAGGGTCCGGCGATCCGGTACGCCCAGGTCGGCGACCGCGAGGTACGCGGTACGCGCGGTCCAGCTCAACCAGCCGGTGCCCCGCAGGTTCGTGTCAGTGCCCACCGGTGCGGTCAGCGTCACGGTGGCACCGCCGTGGGCGCGGAGCCGGGCCGGCAGCCGGTCGAGCCGACGTTGTTCGGCGTCGGTCAGCGCGCGGGGCAGACCGGGGCGGCCGCCGAGTGCGTCCACCGGTCGAAGTGTCGGCCGGTCCGCGCGGTTGAAGATCATCGTGACCGGACCGGCGCCGGGCAGCAGGGTCACCAGCTTGTGCAGCCGGGCGTCCTGATCGAGCCAGTACCGGGTCTGTCCGTCCGGGGCGGGCGTCGCGGCGCTGGGTGTGCCGATGGCCGTGCTGGCGGCTGGCGCGCCGCTGGGCAGTGGTGCCTGTATGACGTCCAGTGGGCCGGCCGGGACGGCCTCGCGGGCGATCCAGCGCGCCCCGTCCGACGGTGCCGTCCGCGTCGTGGTGTCGGGGCGGTCGGCGGCGAGATCGAGGAGCAGGTCGAGCACCGGTGCCAGGTGCGCCCCGGGTGCCAGTCGGTGCAGCCGCCACCGGTCGGTCGGGGGCGTCAGTGGTGGTGCGGCGGGAGTGGGCACCGCCGCCGGATCGGGCCGGATCACCAGCACTGGACCGCTCTTCTGCAACAGCCCGCGTTCGGCGCCCGCTCCTGGCCCGCCCACGTCGAGGTACAGCAGGGACCGGGACCAGTCCACCCAGCCCACCAGTTCGATGCGGGCGGCGCCGGTGCCGGCCGTGACCCGTACGCCGGCGCGCAGGTCCCGCAGGTTGGTGACCCGCACGGCGGCCAGCCGCTTGCCCTCCGCCAGGGTCAGCGGCCGGGCCGGCTCGGGCGGGTCGGGCGCCCAGCTCAACAACCCGAGCACCAGCGCCGTCGCGGACGTCACCGCCGCCAGACCGAGCAACAGCAGCACCGTACGCCGACGACGGCCGGCCGAGGGCGGCCCGGTGGTCTCGGCGGCCTCGGTGGTGTCCCGGGTGTCGTCGCGGCGGGTGGTCTCGCGGTTCTCCGCGAGGCTTCGGTCGGCGGCGGCCCGCCGCGTGTCGCCGGTCTTGCGGCCGCCGGTGGCTCGGCGCGCGCCGCCCGCGGACCGGCCGGCTGTGGACCTGCCTCCGGTGTCGTTGGTTCGGTCGGCCCTGGATGTGTTCTTGGCGTCGTTGGTTCGGTCGGCCTTGGATGTGTTCTTGGCGTCGTTGGTTCGGCCGGCCTTGGACGTGTTCTTGGCGTCGTTGGTTCGGCCGGCCGCCGGGGCGCCGGCGGCCGAGCCGGTGCGGTGCCGGCCGCTGCCGCTGGCCGGGCCGCTGCCGCTGCCGCTGGCCGGGCCGCTGCCGGTGCTCCCGGCCTCGGCCCGGGGTGTGGCGGTGCGGGCGGTGTCGGGTGCCGGGGTCGGAGAGGTGTCCACGGAGATGAAACGGGCGGGGAGGCACCGGAGTGACGAGCAGGGGCGCTCGCGGCGGCCGGTCTGCGCCTCGAGCGCGACCACACGGGTGCGCACGCCGGACGAGCCGGGTGCTGCGACCGCAGTGCCGGGGGTGACCGGCCGTGATGTTGGCCTGGCCACCGGCCCGGTCGGCCGCCGCGAGCGGCCTACATGAAGAGGGTAGTCCCGGTGACATGGGCCACACAATGGGAATATTGAAGCCGATCACGTACCTGGCGTGACGGCCGTTCCTGTCGGACCTGCGGCGTACCGTTGATGGCATGGCGCTCGACATTCCCCGGCTGGACAGCCGCTTCCAGGTCGTCAGTGACTTCCAGCCGGCCGGCGACCAACCGGCAGCCATCGATGACCTTGAGCGTCGGGTTCGGCGCGGCGACCGCAACACCGTTCTGCTCGGCGCGACCGGCACCGGCAAGAGCGCCACCACGGCGTGGCTGATCGAGCGGCTGCAACGCCCCACCCTGGTGCTCGCCCCGAACAAGACGCTCTGCGCGCAGCTGGCCAAGGAGTTCAGCGAGCTGCTGCCGCACAACGCTGTCGAATACTTCGTCTCGTACTACGACTACTACCAGCCCGAGGCGTACATTCCGCAGACCGACACCTACATCGAGAAGGACTCCTCGATCAACGAGGAGGTGGAGCGGCTGCGGCACTCGGCGACGATGTCGCTGCTCACCCGCCGCGACGTGATCGTGGTGGCGACCGTCTCGGCTATCTACGGCCTGGGCACTCCGGAGGAGTACCTCAACCGGGCGGTGAAGATGCAGGTCGGGCAGGAGCTCGACCGTGACCAGTTGCTGCGCCGGCTGGTCGACATCCAGTACACCCGCAACGACATGGCCTTCCAGCGGGGCACCTTCCGGGTCCGCGGCGACACGCTGGAGATCATCCCGGCGTACGAGGAGCTGGCGATCCGGATCGAGCTGTTCGGTGACGAGGTGGAGAAGCTCTACTACCTCAACCCGTTGACCGGTGACGTGGTCCGCGAGGTCGACCAGCTGGTGATCTTCCCGGCCACCCACTACGCGGCCGGGCCGGAGCGGATGGAACGGGCGATCCGTGACATCGAGGTGGAGTTGGCCGAGCGGCTCGCCGAGCTGGAGCGGCAGGGCAAGCTGCTGGAGGCGCAGCGGCTGCGGATGCGCACCACCTACGACATCGAGATGATGCGGCAGGTGGGCTTCTGCTCCGGCATCGAGAACTACTCGATGCACATGGACGGGCGGCTGCCCGGCAGCCCGCCGCACGCCCTGCTCGACTACTTCCCCGACGACTTCCTCACTGTGGTCGACGAGTCGCACGTGACGATCCCGCAGATCGGCGGCATGTACGAGGGCGACGCGTCGCGCAAGCGGATGCTCATCGACCACGGCTTCCGGCTGCCCAGCGCGGCCGACAACCGGCCCCTGCGTTTCGACGAGTTCCTGGAGCGGGTCGGCCAGATGGTCTACCTCTCCGCGACCCCCGGCACCTGGGAGATGGAGCAGGCCCAGGGCGAGTTCGTCGAGCAGGTGATCCGACCCACCGGTCTGGTCGACCCGGAGGTCGTGATCAAGCCGACCAAGGGCCAGATCGACGACCTGATGCACGAGATCAAGCTGCGGACCGACCGGGACGAGCGGGTGCTGGTCACCACGCTGACCAAGAAGATGGCCGAGGACCTGTCCGACTACCTCCTGGAGAACGGCATCCGGGTGCGTTACCTGCACTCGGAGGTCGACACGTTGCGCCGGGTGGAGCTGCTGCGCGAGCTGCGCAAGGGCGACTACGACGTGCTCGTCGGCATCAACCTGCTCCGCGAAGGTCTGGACCTGCCCGAGGTGTCGTTGGTGGCGATTCTCGACGCCGACAAGGAGGGCTTCCTGCGCAGCGGCCGGTCGCTGATCCAGACCATCGGGCGGGCCGCCCGTAACGTCTCCGGCCAGGTGCACATGTACGCCGACAAGATCACCCCGTCGATGGCGGCGGCGATCGACGAGACCGATCGGCGTCGGGCCAAGCAGATCGCTCACAACGAGGCGCACGGCATCAGCCCGGAGCCGCTGCGTAAGAAGATCCACGACATCCTGGACGACATCTACCGCGAGGCGGAGGACACCGAGAATTCCCGGGTCGGGGGAGCGGTGCGTCAGCTTTCCCGCGGCAAGGCGCCGGTCAAGGAGACCCGCAGCCGGAGCCGGTCCTCCGCGACCACCACCTCACGGGAGGGGATGGCCCGCGCGGACCTCGCCCAGCTCATCCAGGAGCTCAACGACCAGATGTTGGCCGCCGCCCGCGAGCTTCAGTTCGAGTTGGCGGCCCGGATCCGTGACGAGGTCTCCGACCTGAAGAAGGAGCTGCGCGGCATGGACGCCGCCGGCGTGAAGTGACGGTCATCGGGTCGGCTCCGCCCAGCGCACCGCTCGGGCCCGGCCGGCCGGGGCACGCGAAGGGCGGGCGCTGTTGACGGCGGTGGCACCGGTCGGCGAGATGGTCCTCGGGCTGCCCGACGCCCGCCTGCGTCCGTTCGTCGACAGGTACGTGGGCTACCGGGAACGGGCGGACGTGCCACTGGTCCGCCGGGAGTCGGCGGGCGTCTTCGTGGTGCTGATCCTGGGCTGGGGCGCTCCGCTGGACGTGACCGACCCGCGTGACGCGCAGCGTGGCGTCACCGCTGTCGACTCGTTCGTGGCCGGCACCTTCGACAGGTGGTGCACCACGCGCACCGTGGGCGTGGGGGAGGGCGTCGAGTTGCTGCTCGCCCCCCTCACCGCGCGCCGGCTTCTCGGTCTGCCCCTGAGTGAGCTGACCAATCGGGCGGTCGGCGTCGGGCAGCTCCCGGGCCGTTGGCTGGATCGGCTGCGTGGCCGGCTCGCCGAGGCCCCTGGCTGGTCGGCGCGGTTCGACCTGCTCGACCGGGTGCTCGCCGCTCGGCTGGCGGCGTCCCCGCCGGTGGACCCGCGGCTCGAATGGGCGTGGCGGTGGCTGACCGCCAGTGGTGGGCGGGGGAGCATCGGTGTGCTCGCCGACGAGTTGGGCTGGAGTCGCCGCCACCTCGCGTCCCGGTTCCGGCAGGAGGTCGGGCTGCCGCCCAAGATGGCCGCCCGGCTGCTGCGTTTTCAGCAGGCCCACGCCGCGTCGACGCAGGCCGGCGAGGTCGGGAGGGGAGCCGACTGGGCCGCCGTGGCGGCGGGCTGCGGCTATTACGACCAGTCCCACCTGATCCGCGACTTCCACGAGTTCGCGGGGGCCACGCCGGCCGCGCTTCTCGCTGCCCGCTGACGACGGCCGGCCGGGGCCGGGTCGGCGACCCGCCGAGGTCACATTCGTCCAATCCGGGGCCGCGCCGCCGGCCGCAGAATCGGGTCATGCGAACCATCTATCCGATCTTCCGTTATCCCGATCCTCGCGCCGCGATCGACTGGCTCGGTGCCGCCTTCGGTTTCCAGGTGCATGCCGTGCACGAGGCGCCGGACGGTACTGTCGCGCACGCCGAGCTGGTCCTCGACACCGGCATGATCATGCTGGGTGGTCGGGCCGACGCCCGGCCCCGGCCGGCCGACGACGACTGGTCGGTCTACGTGGCCGTGCCGGACGTCGACGCCCACTGCGCCCAGGCCCGCGTGGCCGGCGCCGAGATCATCCGCGAGCCGTTCGACACCGACTACGGCTCCCGTGACTACGCAGCCCGCGATCTGGCCGGCAACGTCTGGTCCTTCGGCACCTACCGACCCTGAGTCCGGCCACGCCAGCCGGGGACGGCCGGCCCGCCGGGATCAGCCTTCGCGGCCTGAAACCGCACTGACCTGCGGAAACGGTGCGTTCGAGCTGACCCGGCCGGCCGACGGTGTCGAATGCCCTGATTGCGGTGCGCGAGCGAGCTATTGCACTGGGTGATCGTCCTGCGTAGTCTCCCTCGGTGGGGAGGCCGGGATGCCGCTGCCAACAAGTCCTGTCATTCGACGTGCACGTCTCGGCGCAGAGCTGCGCCAACTCCGTCGGCGCGAGTCGCTGACCCTGGAGCAGGTCTGCGACCGGCTGGGCTGGGCCTCGACGTCGAAGCTGTCCCGCATCGAGCTGGGCCAGAGTCGCCCTGACCTCGCCGATGTGCTCGATCTGCTGGATGTCTACAAGGTGCCCACGCCCGCCCGGGAGGCGCTGATCGTCATCGCCCGGGACGCGGCCACCAGTCGAGGCTGGTGGAAGACGCTGGGCGAGATGAGCGAACGGCAGCGCACCTACGCCGAGTTGGAGGCGGGCGCCGCCGACATCGTCGAGTACCAGCCGTCGGTGGTGCCGGGGCTGCTCCAGACGCCCGCGTACGCCCGGGTGTTGGTCGCGGCCGGCGCCCAGCTCACGCCGGAGGTCGATGTGGAGGCCGAGGTGCGCGCGAGGGCACTGCGGCAGGAGGTGCTGCGGCGGGCCTACCCGCCGCGCTACACGGCGGTGCTCGCCGAGGCCGTCTGCGACCCGGGTGACCTGCCGGTGGCGGTCTGGCGTGAACAGCTGCGTCATCTGGTCGCGGTGACCGGCCTGTCCCACGTCACGGTGCGGCTGTTGCCCCGCGGAGCGGCCGGTGACGGGCTGCATCCGCTCACACCGTATTCCTGCTACGCCTTTCCCGACCCGGCGGACCCGCGCACCGTCATGCTCGAGGCGTTGACCACCGATGTCCGGTTGGCCACGGTGATCGACGTCGACCGCTACGAGCGGATGACCGCGGCGCTGCTGGCCGCGGCGCTGTCAGCGGAGGAGACGGTCACAGTGCTGGCCCGCCGCGTCGGCGAGTGACGGTTGACCGGTGCCCGCTGGTGACGCGCCGCGCGGCCACCGGGCCCGGCGCCCCCGAGCCCGTCGGGACCGGCGGCCGGCGCGTGCGCCCGGCACGATAACCGTGGGGTACGACAGCTCGGCTCAGGCCGGTACGTCGAGGAAGTGTTCGACAACGGGCGGTCCCGCGAAGTGCGGCCCGATCAGCGCCCGCCATGTGTCGAACCGTTCGGTGGCCCGGAAGTTCTTCTCGTGCGCCTCGACCGAGTCCCATTCGACGAGTAGCACGAAGCGGGTCGGTGACTCGATTCCTCGGGTCATTCGCACGGACCGGCAGCCGGTCGCACCGGCGAGCACCGGGTGACCCTCGGCGTACGCGGCGGCGAACGCGTCCTCGTGTCCGGGTAGTACGTCGATCAGCGCGACCTCAAGCACCATGTCGGACAGCCTCCCACGGCGGTCGGGGCAGTCGGTGTCGCGGGTCTGTGCCGGACCACTGCCTGGACTCCTCTCGGCTCGGCGGAGGACGTTGACACGGACCCTAGGGTGGCTTCGTGATCATCGACTGGCTCACCGGCACCGCGTTTCGGGTGGCCGGGACGGGCACCACCTGGGCGGAGCTGCTGGGGTTCGTGACCGGCGTGCTCAACGTGTGGCTGGTGGCCCGGCAGAAGATCGCCAACTGGCCGATCGGCATCGCCAACGTGCTGCTGCTCATGGTGCTGTTCTGGACCGCCGGGCTGTACGCCGACGCGGGACTTCAGGTCGTCTACGTCGCGCTCGGCTGCTACGGCTGGTGGTACTGGCTCTTCGGGGGTGAGCGGCGCACCCGGCTCACTGTCAGCCGGACGGGGCGGCGGGAGTGGCTGGCGCTGGCCGCCGCCGGGCTGCTGCTCACCGGCGCGCTCTGGGTGCTGCTGGACCGGGCCACCGACTCGACAGTGCCGCTGCCGGACGCGTTGACCACGACGCTCTCCCTGCTGGCCACGTACGGGCAGACCCGCAAGCGGGTGGAGAGTTGGTGGCTCTGGATCGCCGCCGACCTGATCTACATCCCGTTGTACGCGTACAAGGGGCTGCACCTGACGGCAGTGCTCTACCTGGTCTTCCTCGCCCTGTGCGTACTCGGGTTGCGCGCCTGGCGCGCCGACCTGCGTCGGGCCGACCTGCCGAGCGCGGTCCCGCCCGGCCCGGCCCCGGTCACCGCGTGAACGCTGAGACATCCGGCCGTGCGCCGGCGCCACGCGGGTCGGCGCGTCCGGCCGCCGCGGAGTTCGGGCACGGGATGGTGGTGGGCAAGTTCTATCCGCCGCACGCCGGGCACCACGCGCTGATCCGGGCCGCCGCCGCCCGCTGCGCCGAGGTGACAGTCGTCGTGGCGCCCTCGCGTCGGGAGTCCGTTCCGCTTCCGCTGCGCCTCGACTGGCTGCGCGAGGTGCACGCGGACACGCCGTGGGTCCGTTTCGTCGGCCGGTACGACGACCACCCGGTGGACTACGCCGATCCGGCGGTCTGGGACGCGCACTGCGCGGTGTTCCGCGAGGCGGTCGGGCCAGGGTCGGTGGACGCGGTCTTCTCCTCCGAGGCGTACGGGGCCGAGTTGGCGCGCCGCTTCGACGCCGTACCCGTGTCGGTGGATCCGGATCGGCGGACCGTGCCGGTGTCCGGGACGGCGGTGCGCGCGGACCCGGCGGGTCACTGGCGGTGGCTGAGCCCGCCGGTGCGGGAGTGGTTCGTCCGGCGGGTGGTGGTGGTCGGCGCCGAGTCGACCGGGACCACGACGATGGCGGCGGCGCTCGCCGGGCACTACGGCACGTCCTGGGTGCCGGAGTACGGGCGGGAGTTGACAGCTCGCAAGCTGGCCCGGTTGCGGGAACGAACGCCGGAGGCGACCGTTTTCGACGTCGCCTGGGATCGTGACGACTTCCGCGCTGTGGTCCGCGAGCAGCAGGCGGCCGAGGACGCGGCGGCCCGGACGAGCGGGCCGCTGCTGGTCTGCGACACCGACGCGCGGGCGACGGCGGTGTGGGAGGAGCGCTACCTCGGCAGCGCGTCGGAGGAGGTACGGGCGGCGGCGCGTCGGCCGTCGCTGTATCTGCTGACCGACCACCGGGGGGTGCCGTTCACCGATGACGGGCTGCGCGACGGTGAGCACCTGCGGGCCTGGATGACCGAGCGCTTCCGGGCCGAGTTGGCCGGGTGCGGGGTGCCGGTGGTGGAGTTGTCCGGGTCGCACGCCGATCGGTTGGCCCGGGCGGTGCGGGCCTGCGACGACCTGCTCGCCGCCGGGTGGTCGCTCGCCGACCCGATCGCCGCACCAGACGTGCACTAGCCTCCTAGGAAGGCGTAGGGGGTGTGGCGCGTCGAGCGGTGTCCAGCGCCACGGGGTGCCCGGGGTGTGATCACGGGGCGTGGTGGGCAACAATGGTCACCGAGGAGGGGAGTATTCCCCCGCAACGGAGTCGTCAGCACGGTCGATCGCCGGAACCACGGTGCCCGACCCGGCCCCGTAGGTCGCCGCCCCTCTCCGGGGCGACGGCGGAAGAGACCTCCGACAGTCACCAGAGTGAGCGACAGCGGCACGCCGGCTCCCGCAGGGGCGTACGGTGTGCCCGACGCCGCGTGTCTGCCGGAGGAATGAACGTTGGACGTGTCCGGATTGGTGTGGGCGGGAACGCTTGTCGCACTGACTGCGGTCCTGCTCGTCGACCTGTTGATCATTGGTCGGCGCCCGCACGAGCCGAGTGTGCGGGAGTCGAGCCTCTGGGTCGGCTTCTACGTCGGTCTCGCCCTGCTCTTCGGTGTGGGTGTGTGGCTGACCTCTGGGGCCAGCGCGGCCGGCCAGTTCTACACCGGCTGGCTCACCGAGTACAGCCTCTCGGTGGACAACCTCTTCGTCTTCGTGATCATCATGGCCCGCTTCGGGGTGCCTCGGCAGTACCAGCAGAAGGTGCTGCTCGTCGGCATCGTGCTGGCGCTGGTGATGCGCGGCGGGTTCATCGCCGCGGGTGCGGCGCTGATCACTCAGTTCTCCTGGGTCTTCTACATCTTCGGCGCCTTCCTGATCTACACCGCGGTGAACCTGGCCCGGCAGGGTGAGCCGGACGAGGACGAGTTCTCCGAGAACGTGCTGATCCGATGGAGCCGCAAGGCGCTGCCGATCTCGAAGGACTACGACGGGGCGAAGCTCACCACCCACGTTGCCGGCAAGCGGCTGTTCACCCCGATGCTGATCGTGATGATCGCGATCGGCACCACCGACCTGATCTTCGCGTTGGACTCGATCCCGGCGATCTTCGGCATCACCCAGGAGCCGTACCTGGTCTTCACCGCGAACGTCTTCGCGCTGATGGGCCTCCGGCAGCTCTACTTCCTGCTCGGTGGCCTGCTGGACCGGCTGATCTACCTGAGCTACGGCCTGGCCGTGGTGCTCGGGTTCATCGGGGTCAAGCTGGTGCTGGAGGCACTGGCCGACAACAAACTGCCGTTCATCAACGGTGGCGAGCACGTTGGCTGGGCGCCGCACATCCCGATCTGGTTGTCGCTGCTGGTCATCATCGGCACCCTGGGCGTCGCCACCGCCGCCAGCCTGATCAAGTCCTCCCGGGACCGGCGTCGCGAGTTGGCCGACGCCCGACACTGATCCGTCACCGGCCGGGTGCGCACACGCGCCCGGCCGGTAACCGGTCAGACCCGGTGCGCGCCCACCAGCGTGGCGGTCCGGTCGGCCTGCAGTTCCTCTTCGATGACCCGCCGCCGCCGGTAGCAGGCGTGCAGCATCCGGCGCTGGCCGCCGTCGCCGGGGGCGGCGGTGACGATGCCGATGTGGTGGATCTTGCGGCCTGGTCGGGCGAAGAAGTAGAGATCGCCGGGGCGTTCCGCGCCCAACGACAGCGGGGTGGTGGCCACTGCCTGATCGTCGGCGTCGCGGGGCAGCAGCACCCCGAACCGCCGCCAGGCCAGATGCACCAGCCCCGAGCAGTCGATGCCGTGGGCGGAGAGACCGCCCCAGATGTAGACGACGTCCAGCAGGCGCTGTGCCACGGCGAGCGCCTGCGCGGCGGCCGGTGACACGGCCGCCGACGGGACCAGGTGGCGGTCGGGCAGCCAGAGCGGGGTGACCCGGCCGGGGACGTGCACAGGCCGCCACTCGTCGAGCGCGGGGCCGGCCGGGACGAGCCGGGTGCCGACGACGACGCCGGGCAGCACCACCGGCCCGTTCGGGGCGGCGTGCAGCCCGGTGACAGTGGCGTCCACCACCAGCGGGTGGTCGATGCTGGTGTGGGCCGGGTCGAGGACGGCCAACTGCTCGGCGGGGAGCCAGCCCGGGTAGCCGCGGGGGTCCAGCTTGGCGGCTGGTTGTTCGACGGCGACGACCCGGGCCCAGCCGTCCGGGCGTAGCTCGCTGACGAGGACCCGTTCGCCGAGCAGGAGTTGGCTCAGCACGCAGTCACCGACCTGCTGGTCGGTGTCCATTCCCGAGACCCAGGTCGGGATGTCGGCACCGGCGGTCAGCGCCGGACGGTCGACCGGGCGGACTGCCTCGGGAGAGGTCCACAGCGTCGCCACGGCGACCCGGACGACGGCCTCGCGGCCCGGTCGCAGCTCCACGTCAACCCCCAGATCGTGTCGGCTGTCCAGGGGAACCCTATGAAAGAAACCGACGGTCATCAACCACGAGCTTGCACTTTTGCTTCAGCGAGGCCGGAGATGCCCAGGCCAGGGGCGTCCGGCAGCACCACTGTCGCCCCGTCGTAGCGAATGCCGCCCTGCACCGGTGACCAGGCCAGCCACCAGGCGGCGTCCAGGTCGGGGACCGCTGTGGTGCCGTACGCGGCGACCAGACTCGCGGCTGCCCCGATGCCGACCTGGCTCTCCATCATCGAGCCGACCACAGTGCCGAGCCCGTGCGCGGTGGCCAGGTCGAGGAGGGTGCGGGCCGGATGCAGTCCACCGCACTTGGCCAGCTTGACGTTGACCAGGTCGGCCGCCCGGCGGCGGATCACCTCCACCAGGTCACGGACCCCGAAGACCGCCTCGTCGGCCAGGATCGGCACGGACACCCGGTCGCTGACCCAGGCCAGCCCGTCCAGGTCCCAGCGGGCCACCGGCTGCTCGACCAACTCCACGTCGAGCCCGGCGTCCTCGATGCCGCGGATCACCCGGACCGCCTCCCGGGGCGTCCAGCCCTGGTTGGCGTCCAGCCGGATCCGGGTGCCGGGGCCGACGGCCGCCCGTACCGCGCGCACCCGGTCCAGGTCACCGGCCGCGTCGGTGCCCACCTTCAACTTGAGCACGCCGAAGCCGTCGGCCTGCCGCTGCCGTGCCGCGGTCGCCAGGTCCACCGCGTCGCCCGCGGCGAGGGTGACGTCCGTCGGGACCCGCAGCGTGGTGCCCCCGAGCAACCGCACCAGGGGTACGCCCAGCCGCCGCGCGGCGAGGTCGTGCAGGGCGACGTCCACCGCCGCCTTCGCGGCCTCGTTGCCGACCACGGCGCGTTGTACCTCGGCGCAACGGGTCACCAGGTCGTCCGGGTCACGGCCGATCAGCTGTGGGCCGAGCAACTCGCGGACGCACGCCTGCGCGCCGGCGACCGACGCGCCGGTGACCTGCCAGACCTGGGGCGCCTCACCGAAGCCGGACCGGCCGTCGCTGTCGACGAGTTCGACGACCAGGGTGTCCACTGTGGTGGTACGGCGCAGCGCGGTGACGAACGGGGTGTGTAAGGGGGCGGAAACCCGGTGGGTGCGTACCGCCGAGATCGTCATGTGAGGCACCCTATACAAAGGTTCACGATGGGAGGGGAGACCGGATGACCGGGCAGGGCTGGGAGCTGGTGGGTGCACCGAACGCGCGTGACCTGGGCGGGCTCGTCGGCGCGGACGGGCGGCGGGTCCGGGTCGGCCAGTTGATCCGTACTCCGGCGCTGGGTCGGCTGACCGACGAGGACCTACCGGTGCTGGCGAAGCTGGGGCCGGCGTGCGTGGTGGATCTGCGCGACGCCTCGGAGATCGCTGTCGCGCCGGAGGACCGGTTCGCCGGTGAGCCACGGGTGGTGCGCCTGCCGGTGCACGACGCGGAGCACCCGGTCTTCACCTACGTCTCGGCGGTGCTGCTCGGTCACGACCTGGACGCGTACGCGGAGCTGGCCCGGCAGGGCACGGCGGGGGCGATGGCGGCGATCTACCGCTGGTTCGTGACCGGTGAGTCGGCGCGGGTGGGCTTCGCCGAGGCGGTGCGGCTGGCGTCCCGGCCGGAGAATCTGCCGCTGCTCTACCACTGCTCCGCTGGCAAGGACCGCACCGGTTGGCTGACAGTCATCCTGTTGACGGCGCTCGGGGTGGACGAGGCGGCTATTCGCGCCGACTACCTGCGCAACAACGAGCTGACCGACAGCCTGCGGGCTGTGATCGTCGAGGCGATGCGTCGGCGGAATCCCGAATTGGACGTCGACGCGGTGGTGCCGGTGCTGGAGGTCCGCGCCGAGTATCTCGACGCCGGTTACGCCGAGGTGCGTCGGATGCACGGCTCGTTCGACGCGTACCTGCGCGACGGGCTGGGGCTCACCGACGGCGACCTCAGGGCGTTGCGGGCGCAGTTGCTGGAGTGACAGGTGCGTCGGTGGGTGGGCCGGTGTAGGCGGCGCGGCCGGTGACGATCAGTGCCTGGCCGGCGGCGTAGGTCGCCATGACGAGCACCGGCGCGCCGGGTGGCTGGGCCACCTCGGCCACCCCGGCGGCGATCAGCAGGTCGGAGCCGAGGAAGAGCGCGGCGCCGAGACCGACCCGCCAGCCCTGGGTGGCTGCGGTGCTCGCCATGGCGGCGAGCGCGATCGCGTAGCCGGCCACCGGTAGGGCCAGCCCGACGTCGGTCAGCCCCGCCCACATCCAGGTGAGGGCGACGACGGTCAGTACCGCGTACCCCAGGGGGACGGCGACAAGCGGCGTGCGGCGCAGCGCTGTCGCGGCGCCGTGTCGGGTGAAGGCCGCGAGGTAGCAGAGGTGCGTGCCGAGGAAGCAGGCCATGCCGGCGAGGAACCAGCCGGTGCCGTCGATCATCAGGGCGACGTCGCCGCCGGTGGCGAAGGCCAGCGCGGCGAGCAACAACCGGTCCGGTCGGGCCGCGCGTTCGGCGCTGACCCGCCAGAGGTACGCGGCCAGCAGCGGCATCAGCAGCGGCTTGGTCAGGAGGAAGGCCAGGCCGCCGCCGGTGGCGTTGGCCAGCAGGTTCGCGGCCGTCACGACGAGGAAGGCGATCAGCACGGTGCGACTGCGGGGCATCGGCGGCTCCGGGGTGGGGTGCGAGCAGCGTAGCCGCAGTCGGCGGCGCTGGCCTCGCGGCCGGGGCTGTCGGGTCAGAGCTGGTGGCGGGCGGCCCAGACCCGCGCCGAGATGTGGGCGAGCAGCAGGCAGGCGTCGTCCTCGACCTGGTCGTCGCCTCCGGCCAGGTCGGTGGTGGTGCAGACGGCGATCAGGTACGGCGGGGCGTCGTCGGGCAGTACCAGGCCGGCGCCGTGGCGGACGCCGCGTACCCAACCGTTCTTGTGCGCGATGCGGGTGCCCTCGGGCAGGCCGGCGGCGAGGTCCTCGCGGTGTTCCTGGGCGAGCAGGACGTCCAGCATGGTGGCGCAGGCGGCCGGTGAGGCGATGGGGGCGGCTGTGGTGGCCCCGGTGGCCAGGGCGCCGAGCAGGGCGGCCAGGTCGGCGGCGGTGACCGTGTTGGTGATGCCGGCCTCGCGGGCGGCGAAGTCCTCGATGCCGCGGCCGGTGACGCTGTTGCGGGCACCGGCGAGCGCCCAGACCTCGGCGACCGCGGGCAGCCCGACGTGGCCGAGGACGAGGTTCGTGGCGAGGTTGCTGGAGCGCACGATCATGCGGTCGGCCAGCCACCGCAGCGTCGCGGTGCCGCCGATGCGATCCCAGACCGCGTCGTCGTTGTCGTAGGGCTGCGCGTTGGCGAAGCGGGGTGCGCCGGGCTGGGCGGAGTCGAAGTCGTTGACGACCGGGACCGGGGCGTCCAGGTCCAGGGTGCCGGCCTCGGCGGCGCGGTGCAGCGCGGCGAGCACCGCCACCTTCATGGTGCTCGCGGCGTAGTGGCCGGCGTCCGCGTGGCGGGTCCAGGTCGGCGGGGCGTCGAGTCGCCCGACGTACGCGGAGACGGTGCCGGGCACCCGGTCCAGGTGGGCGTCGAGATCATCCCAGGTCATGCCGGTGACCGTAGCGGATCAAGCGGGGGTGGGCTCGCGTAGCCGTCTGGGGAAAGACGACGGGCGCGTCGGCCGCTTGCGGCCGACGCGCCCGTCGTCGGGTGCTGGTGGGTCAGCCGGCGTGCTTGCGGCGGGCGGTGGCCCGGCCCCGCAGCTGCTGGTCGAGCACCACCTTGCGGATGCGCACCGTGGCCGGGGTGACCTCGACGCACTCGTCCTCGCGGCAGAACTCCAGCGCCTGCTCCAGGGTGAGCTTGCGCGGCGGGACCAGCTTCTCGGTCTCGTCGGAGGTCGACTGCCGCATGTTGGTGAGCTTCTTCTCCTTGGTGATGTTGACGTCCATGTCGTCGGAGCGGGAGTTCTCCCCGACGATCATGCCCTCGTACACCTCGGTGGTGGGCTCGACGAAGAGCTGACCGCGCTCCTGCAGGTTGGTCATCGCGAAGGCGGTGACCGCGCCGGCCCGGTCGGCGACCAGCGAACCGTTGTTACGGGTACGCAGCTCACCGAACCACGGCTCGTACGACTCGAAGACGTGGTGCAGGATGCCGGTGCCCCGGGTGTCGGTGAGGAACTCGGTGCGGAAACCGATCAGGCCGCGCGCCGGCACCAGCCACTCCATCCGGATCCAGCCGGTGCCGTGGTTGACCAGCTGCTCCATCCGGCCCTTGCGGGTGGCGAGGAGCTGGGTGATCGCTCCCAGGTATTCCTCCGGGGCGTCGATGGTCAGCCGCTCGACCGGCTCGCAGGTCTTGCCGTCGATGACCCGGGTGACCACCTGCGGCTTGCCGACGGTCAGCTCGTAGCTCTCCCGACGCATCTGCTCGACCAGGATGGCCAGCGCCAGCTCGCCGCGGCCCTGCACCTCCCAGGCGTCCGGCCGCTCGGTGGGCAGCACCCGCAGGGACACGTTGCCGATCAGCTCCTTGTCGAGCCGGTCCTTGACCATCCGCGCGGTGACCTTGGAGCCCTTGAGCCGGCCGACAAGCGGCGAGGTGTTGGTGCCGATGGTCATCGAGATGGCCGGCTCGTCGACGGTGATCAGCGGCAGCGCGACAGGGTTCTCGACGTCGGCGAGGGTCTCACCGATCATGATCTCCGGGATGCCGGCGACGGCGATGATGTCGCCCGGGCCGGCGGTCTCGGCCGACGTGCGCTCCAGGCCCTCGGTCATCAGCATCTCGGAGATGCGGACCCGCTGGGTGCTGCCGTCGGTGCGGCACCAGGCCACCGTCTGACCCTTGTTGATGGTGCCCTGGCGGACCCGGCACAGCGCGAGCCGGCCGAGGAACGGCGAGGCGTCCAGGTTGGTGACGTGGGCCTGCAACGGCGCGCCGTCCTCGTACGAGGGTGCCGGGATGGTGTCCAGCAGGGTGCGGAACAGCGGCTCCAGGGAGGTGCTGTCGTCGGGCACCGAGCCGTCGGCGGGCTGGGTCAGCGAGGCGACACCGTCGCGGGCGCAGGCGTAGACGATCGGGAAGTCGATCTGCTCCTCGTCGGCGTCCAGGTCGAGGAAGAGCTCGTAGGTGTCGTCCACGACCTCCTTGATCCGGGCGTCCGGACGGTCCACCTTGTTGATCACCAGGATGATCGGCATCCGGGCCCGCAGCGCCTTACGCAGCACGAAGCGAGTCTGCGGCAGCGGGCCCTCGCTGGCGTCGACGAGCAGCACCACACCGTCGACCATGGTCAGGCCGCGCTCCACCTCGCCGCCGAAGTCGGCGTGGCCGGGGGTGTCGATGATGTTGATGGTGACCGGGTCGGAGCCGTCCGCCGGCAGGTAACGCACGCCGGTGTTCTTGGCCAGGATCGTGATGCCCTTTTCCCGCTCCAGGTCACCGGAGTCCATCACCCGCTCGGTGTTCTCGCCGCGTGCGCCGTACGCGCCGGCCTGCCGCAACATGGCGTCGACCAGGGTGGTCTTGCCGTGGTCGACGTGAGCGATGATGGCGACGTTGCGGAGGTCGGTGCGAAGCTGCATACCCTCTATCCTTCCGCCTGCGCTCGCGCAGGCTGCGTCGGGGTCACCCCCAGGTGCCCCTGATCTATGGTGAAACCGCTGTGCCGGTGGTTCTCCCGGCTGGCATGCTGGCACCCGTGTCCCGGGGGCCTGAGTGCACGACCTGCTGACCTGGGTGCAGGGTCTGCCCACCCTGTGGATCTACCTGGTCGCCGCGCTGATCGTGGCGGGCGAGACCGCGGTGATCTTCGGCCTGCTCGTGCCGGGTGAGGCTACCCTGCTGCTCGTCGGCTTCCTCACCTACAACGGTACCTTGCGGCTCGGGCCGGCGTTGCTCGCGATGATCGTCGCGGCGGTTCTCGGCGATGGGCTGGCCTTTCGTGCCGGGCGGCGGTACGGCTCCCGGCTGCGCGCCGGGCTGGGTCACCGGGTCGGGCCACAGCGGTGGGCCCGGGCCGACGCCATGCTCGCCCGCCTCGGTGGGCGGGGGGTGTTCGCCGCCCGATGGGTGGCTTTCGCCAGGACCCTGGTGCCCCGGTTGGCCGGTGCGGCCGGCATGCCGTACCGGCGGTTCGCCCTCTGGAACCTGGCCGGAGTGGTGACCTGGGTGGGCGGCTCGGTGCTGCTCGGTCACCTCGCCGGTGAGTCGTACGACACGGTCTCCCGGCTTCTCGGCCGGGCCACCGGGGTGGCGTTCCTGCTGTTGGCCGGCCTGGTGGGTGTGGTGCTCGTGGGCCGGTGGCTGGGTCGTAACCCCGACCCGGTGCGCGCGCTGCTGTCCCGGGCCGGCGCGCTGCCGCCGGTGCGGTGGCTCACCGCCCGCTACGGGGTGCTGTTCTTCCTGGTGACCATGCGGATCGGCCCGGCCTGGACGCTGCTGCTCAATCTGGCCGCCGGGCTGCTGCTGCTGTTCGCCGCCGGGCTCGCCATCGCCGGTCTGCTCGCGGTGGCGGTCCGCAACAGCGGGCTGGCCGCGCTGGACGGCGCCATCGCGGGGTGGTTCGCCGCCCGGCGTACCCCGGACGCCGCCGACGCCACACTGGTAGTGGTGTCGGTGGTACGTGGGTGGGTGCTGATCCTGTTGGTGGCCCTGGTGGCGGCGGTGCTGGCGTGGCGCAACCGACCCTGGCGGGCCGACCTGCTCAGCGTCGTCGGCACTGTGGGCGCGTTCGTGCCGCTGGTGGTGCTGGCCGTGGTGGCCGAACTGACCGGCCCGAACGGGACCGCCCCGGGCGGCGGTGAGGCGGCTCCGCTCTCCACCCAGAACGCCGTGGTCGCGGCGAGCTTCTGCACCCTGGCGTGGCTGGTGTCGCGCGGCGCCCATTGGCCGGTGGCGGTGGCCGCCTGGACCGCCGCGGCGGCGGGGATGCTCGGGATCGGCGGCGCGCGGCTCTACCTCGGACTGGACACGGCGAGCGGAACGGCCGCGGCGGTGCTGCTCGGTGTGCTCTGGACTGTGGTGTTCATGGTCGCCTGGGCGACTCGGGACCGGGCGGTGGGCAACGGTCAGCCCCCGGTGGACGAGGCCCCCCAGCGGCCGTCGCAGGGGCAACGCCGCCCGGTCGAACCTTGTTAGGGTGCGGCGACAATCACATCGGGGAGGCAACGGCATGGTTCGACGCACCGATCGGCTGGGCGCCGCAGTGCTCGCCGGGCTTCTGCTGGCGAGCGCGCTGGTCGGCTGCGCCGCCAAGGGGGAGAGCCCATCGGGCCTGGCCGCGCCGGTCGCCGTCACCGACGGGCCGACCGATGCCCCGTCCGACGAGGTCAGCGGGGAGCCGAGCCCGTCGGTGAGCGCCGTGGAGTCGATGGGTTCCGCGCCGAGTCGGAGCGCGACCCCGAAGCCGAAGACGACGAAGAAGCCGACCCGGGCGGCGCCGAAGCCGCGCCCGACGCCGAAGCCACCCACCGAGACCGAGGTTCCGCCGGCGCCGCCGAAGCCGGCACCGAGTTCCTGCAAGCCGACCTACAAGGGCAGCCAGGCGAGCCGGTCCGAGGTGAAGGCGGCGCTGACCGATGCGGCCAACCGCACCTACTGGCCGGTCTCGGCGCCGGACATCACGATCCCGCTCAACCTGCTCAAAGCCACCGCGTGGCAGGAGAGCGGCTGGCAGTCCAACATCTACGCCTGCGACGGTGGGGTCGGGCTGTTGCAGGTGATGCCGGCCACCGCGACCTGGATGAACCAGCGGTTCGAGAAGAGCTACAAGATCGACGACTACCAGGACAACGCCTACCTCGGCGCCACCTACCTGGCCTGGGCGACGAAGTACATCGGTGACATGTACTTCGAGTCCGACTTCCGGCTCGACCCGGCACTGTGCACCACCGAGCTGAATTCCTGCCTGCTCAACGCCGTCATCGCCGCGTACAACTTCGGGCACGGCGCGGTGGCTCAGGAGGGGAAGCCGCTGGCCATCCCCAACCCGTCGTACGTGCGCAACGTGCGGGCGCTGATGAGCGAGTGCGTCTGCCTGGCGTACTGACCTCGACGGGGGCCGTGGCGGATCCGCCACGGCCCCCGTCGAGTCGGTCAGTCGTGCGCGGCGACCGGCTCGGGTGAGCGCGGGGTGACCTGCGCCGGGTCGCCTGTGATGCGGCCGGGCCACCAGAAGCGGTCGCCGAGCAGGAACGCCAGCGCCGGCACCAGGACCGTACGGACCAGCAGGGTGTCGAGCAGGACACCGATGCAGACGATGATCCCGATCTGGGTCAGGGTGATCAGCGGGAGCACGCCGAGCACGGCGAAGACCGCGGCGAGCAGCACTCCGGCGCTGGTGATCACACCGCCGGTGACCCGCAGGGCGGAGAGCATCCCGGCGCGGGTGCCGGCGCTGCGGGCGTCCTCCCGGGCCCGGGTGACCAGGAAGATGTTGTAGTCCACCCCGAGCGCCACCAGGAACACGAAGGCCAGCAGCAGCACACCGCTGTCCAGGGCTGGGAAGCCCAGCACGTGGTCGAAGAGCAGCCAGGCCGCGCCGAGGCTGGCGAAGTACGACGCGATCACCGTGAGCACCAACAGCAGCGGCGCGAGCAGACCGCGTAGCAGCAGCACGAGCACGGCGCCGACCAGCAGCAGGATGATCGGCAGGATGAGTCGCAGATCCCGGTCGTTGGCCTCGTCGGAGTCGTACGTGGCGGCCACGGAACCACCGACGATCGCCCCGGACGGGGCGTCGAAGCCGGCGGCGGCCGGCGGCGCGGAGTCGGGAACGGCGGCGACCGCCGCCCGTAGCGCCTCGATCGCGCGGTCCGAGGCGGTGGTGCCGGGTTCGGCGTCGAGGACCACGTCGACCTGGGCGACGGCCGCACCGGCGTCGCCGGGGCGCGCCGAGGCGACACCGGGTACCGCGGTGGCGGCGTCGGTGACCGCCCGCACCGCCGCCGGGGTGGTGATCACGGCGACGGGCTGGGTGCTGCCGGCGGGGAAGGCCCTGGCCAGGGTCTGTGCCCCGGTCACCGCCTCGGGCTCGGCCCGGAACTGTTCGGTCTCGGACAGGCCGGTACGGATGCCGAGCCCACCCAGTGCCAGGCCGCCGAGCAGCACTGTGGCCAGCGTCGCGACCACCACCGGGCGGCGTTGCACGGCGGCGCCGAGTCGACCCCAGAGCCGACCCTCGCGCACCGGGCCGCCGACCCGGGGTACGAACGGCCAGAACAGGCCGCGACCGAAGAGCACCAGCACGGCGGGGAGCACGAACAGGGCCGAGAGCATGGCGAAGACCACACCGGTGGCGCACGCCACGGCCAGCGCGCGGTTGGTCTCCTGCTCACTGAGCAGCAGGGTGAGGACGCCGAGTACGACGGTGCCGCCGCTGGCGAGGATGGGCTCCGCGGTGCGGCGCAGCGCGGCGCGCATCGCCGCGAACCGGTCCTCCTCGCGGCGCAGCTCCTCCCGGTAGCGGGCGATGAGCAGCAGCGCGTAGTCGGTTGCGGCGCCGAAGACCAGCACGCTGGCGATGCCGGTGACCTGACCCTGCTGGAGGTTGATGCCGACGCCCGGCACGATGACGTCCACCGCGCGCAGGGTGAGCTGCTCGGTGGCGGCGACCACGACCAGCGGCACGATCCACAGGAACGGGCTGCGGTAGGTGATCAGCAGGAGCAGCGCGACCACGGCGGCGGTCACCATGAGCAGTGTGACGTCGGCGCCGTCGAACACCGAGGAGAGGTCGGCGGTGAACGCCGGGGAGCCGGTCACCTCGGCGGTCAGCCCGTCGGGCAGGTCCGCGAGGGTGGCGCGCAGCTGGGTCACCGCGTCGGTGACGACCTCCTGCCCGCCAGCGGTGTCCAGCGGCACGGCGACCAGGGCCACCGCGCCGTCCGGGGAGATCTGGGCGGGGCTGACCTGCCCACCCACCGCGAATCGGCGCAGACCGTCGGCGCGGGCGCCGACGGTCGCCCGGTCGGCCTCGCTCAGCGCGCCGCCGTCACCACGACTGATCACCACGATGGCCGGCTGTACGTCGCTGGAGGGCAGCTGATCCTGGAGACGTTGCACCTGGGTCGACTGCCACTGCACGGACAGGCCGGTGGCGGAGACCGGCGCCGGGTTGTCCGGCTGGGGTGTGCCGAAGACGGCCGCGCCCACGACGATCGTGGCGGCCACTGTGAGCCAGGCGGCCAGTCGGCCACGAGCGACTCTGGTGAACACAGACATCAGGTGACCTCAAGGTCTTTCGGAAGCCGAGTATCTTGATAGCCGAGATTATCCGGGGCTGTTCTATGCTGCAACCCGAGAGATCGACGACGGGAAGAGCGGCGCGAGGTGGCGACTCACGGCATGTACCGACGGCGCGACACGCGCCGCGAGCAGCTGGTCGCCGAGATCACCAACAACCTCCGGCGGTACGCGGTGGACGCCCAACAGGTCGGCCACGCCTTCGCCAACCTGCACGGCCTCAACCCGACCGACCTGCAGGCGTTGATCGCGGTGATGGACGCCGAACTGCTCGGTGACCCGATCACCCCCGGCCGTCTCGGCGAGCAGCTGAACCTGTCCTCCGGCTCGGTCACGGCCCTGATCGATCGGCTGGAACGGGCCGGGCACATCCGCCGCGACCGGGACACCGTCGACCGGCGCAAGGTGCTGCTGCACTACGCCGACCAGGGCGCGGCCCTGGCCATGGAGTTCTTCCGCCCGCTGGGCGCCCGTACCGACACGGTGATGGCCCGCTTCAGCGAGGACGAACTGGAGGTGGTGCACCGGTTCATGGCGGAGATGAGTGAGTCGCTGCGCGGGCACCGCGACGCGGTGCGCGCCGCCCGGCCGGAGTCACCCCGCCGCCCGACGGGCTGACCGGTGCCGGACCTCGTCACCCGCCTCGCCAGCGCCGCGCTACGCCTGCCACCGACCCGCCCCGGCCCCGTGCGGGTCAGCCGTGACCTCCCGGTGCGGGCCCGCGACGGTGTGGTGCTGCGCACCGACCACTACGCCCCGGCCGTCATCGGCGCGCCGACAGTGCTGATCCGCACCCCCTACGGGCGGGGTGGACCGCTGCGGTTGCTCGGTCGGCTGCTCGCCGCCCGGGGTCGACACGCGGTGATCCAGTCGTGCCGGGGCACCGGTGGCTCCGGTGGAACGTTCGCCCCGCTGGTGCACGAGCGCGACGACGGCGCGGACACGCTGGACTGGCTGCGTCGCCAGCCCTGGTGGTCCGGGCGACTCGGCATGTTCGGGGTCAGCTACCAGGGCTTCGCCCAGTGGGCCCTGGCCGCCGACGCCGACGAGGAGCTGCGCGCGATGGTCGCCGTGGTGACCGCCTCGGCCACCCGCGACTCGACGTACGCGGGGGAGTCCTTCGCCCTGGACACCGTGCTGACCTGGGCGGAGCTGCTGCACGCGCAGACCGTGCCGTGGCTGGCCCGCCAGTGGGAGCTCAAGCGCGGGCAACCCCGGCTGGCCGCCGCGCTGGAGCACCTGCCCCTGGCCGAGGCCGACCGGGTGGCCACCGGCGTGACCATCCCGTTCTTTCAGGAGTGGCTGCGCCACCACACACCGCAGGCCGCGTACTGGCGGACGCGGGTCTTCGCCGACCAGGTCGCGAAGGTGCGGGCGCCGGTGATCATGGTCAGCGGTTGGCACGACATCTTCCTGCCCGCCCAGCTCGACGATTACGCCGTGCTGCGCGCCGCCGGCACACTGCCGCGCCTGGTGATCGGTCCGTGGACGCACGGCAGCCCCGGACTGTTCGTGGCCGCGCTGCGCGAGGGGTTCGGCTGGCTCGACGAGCACCTGCCGGCCGCGCCACGATCGCCCGTCGCGGCGGGACCAGCCCGGCCCCCCGTGCACATCTACGTCGGCGGCGCCGGTGGCGGCTGGCGGGACCTGCCGGACTGGCCACCCCCGGCCGTCGAGACCGCCTGGCACCTGCAACCCGGTGGCGAGCTGGCGGCCCGCCCACCTGTCGCGTCGACACCGGACCCACTCCGCTACGACCCCGCCGACCCCACCCCGTCGCTGGGCGGTCCACTGCTCGTCGGCCAACGGGCCGGCCCGGTCGACAACCGACCTGTCGAGGCCCGCGCCGACGTGCTGACCTACACCAGCACCCCACTGACCACGCCGGTCGAGGTGATCGGCCCGGTCCGCGCCGAGATCCACCTCCGCAGCGATCTGCCGTACCTGGACGTCTTCGTTCGTCTGTGCGACGTGGACCGCCGGGGTCGCTCATGGAACGTGTGCGACGGCCTGGTGCGGGTCACGCCCGAGCGCTTCCCGCCCGACCCTTCCGGGGTGCTGCGGATTCCGGTGCCGCTCTGGCCGACCGCGTACCGCTTCGCCGCCGGGCACCGACTGCGGGTGCAGGTCTGCGGTGGCGCCCATCCACGGTGGGCCCGCAACCCCGGCACCGGGGAACCCCTCGGTACGGCGGTGACGCTGCGTGCCGGTTGGCGAGAGGTTCTGCACGATCCGGCGCACCCCTCGGCGCTGCTGTTGCCAATCGTCCACTCTGACCCGCGCCAGTCTCCAGTTTGCACTGACCTGCTCTGAGCTGGGCGTTTGTCCAAAACGCGGGCTATGGTTGAGTCATCGCCCGGCGCCGTGCACCAGTAGACCGGGCTCGTCCGAAGCCCAGCACCGCGTACGCGGTGTGACGTCGTGCCCGGTCCCCGCCTCTCGGAAAGGGGGACCCCCATGACCCGGGCCCCGGCTAATCTTCTGGCCGTCCGAAGCCTGCTCCTCACTCACCTCGACAACGCCCCCGGGCCAGACGACCTGGACCCGGGCGAGGTCGGCATCGTCGGCGACTCGGCCCACCGGGGTGGCTACCACTGCGGATCGGACCGGGTGGTCACGAACGACTACTCGGTGGTCGAGTCGCCCCGCGACCGGGCCGGGCTGACCCTCGACGCGGCGGCGCTGGACGTCGGCCAGTTCAATGTCCGCTCCGGTGGTCGTACGAACACCCTGCCCAGCTTCTCGGTCTGGTGCGTCGCGCAGTGCGTCGCGAACGCGGCCGACGCCCGGGACATCCGGGAGATCATTTACAGCCCCGACGGCACCACTGTGCGGCGGTGGGACCGCCTCGGCAAGCGCACCAGCGGCGACAGTTCCCACCGCTGGCACACCCACTTCAGCTTCTTCCGCGACGCCATCAAGGCGGGCCGCGACCAGCGGCCCCTGTTCCGCCGGTACCTCAGCTCCATCGGACTCCTGGAGGACGACGACATGACCCCCGAAGAACACAACTGGCTGGCCACCGTCCACAAGAACCTCACAGTGCTGGACGGCCGTAACCCGATCGGGCAGATCTACACCCGGATGGCGGTCGGTGAGGATGCCACGGTCCCGAACTTCGTCTCGGCGCACCCGACGCTGACGTCGCTCGCCGCCCAGGTGAGCGCGTTGCAGGCGGCGCTGACCGCGCTGTCCAACCGGGACTTCACCGACGAGCCGGCGATCGTCCAGGGCGTCCTGGCGTCGCTGACGCCGGAGAAGATCGCCGCAGCCATCCCGCCCACCATGGCCAAGCAGGTCGCCGACGAGTTGGCCCGCCGGCTGGTCGCCTGAGCGAGGGGCGGCCCGAGGCCGCCGGGCCGCCCCTCTTGGCGCATCCGCAACAGCTCTTGAGCAATAGTTATTGCGCAAGAGCTGTTGCGGATGCCATCCTCTCGGCATGGACAGCTCCGACGTACGCCAGATCACCGACTCCCGGGTGCTGGCCGCCATGTCCCACCCGCTGCGCCGCCGGCTGATGGACGTGTTCAAGGTCCACGGGCCCTCCACCGTCGGGCTGCTCGCCGAGCGCACCGACCAGGCCCCCGCGAACGTCAGCCACCACCTCAAGGTCCTCGCCGCCGCCGACCTGGTCACCGAGGCGCCCGAGTTGGCCCGGGACCGGCGCGAGCGGTGGTGGCGCCTGGTCACCCGAGCGCTGAGCTGGTCCAACGCCGACTTCGACGCCGACCCGGCGGCCCGAGCGGTCGCCGACGCCGCCACCTCGCTCAACCTGGACCGGCACGTCGCCCTGGCCCGGGCCTGGCACGCCGCCGACGAGAGCACCCAGGCCACCTGGAACGACGCGCCGTTCTCCACCGACCACTGGCTACGCCTCACACCCGAGGAACTGGCCGAGCTGAGCCGCGAGATGATCGACGTCCTCGCGCGCTGGGCCGACCGGGAGCCACCCGACGACGACGCCGACCGCAGGCCGGTCTTCGTGTTCGTCCACGGCGTACCGGCCAAACCGTGACCACCGCCACCCGCGACGACACCACCGACGTCCGGCCGACCGGAGGGCTGCTGCGGCATCGCGACTTCCGGCTGCTCTGGGCCGGCCAGGCGGTCAGCAGCGTCGGCAGCAACGTCACCACCGTCGCGCTGCCCCTGGTCGCTGTCGCCGTCCTCGACGCCGGCACCTTCCAGGTGGCGGTGCTCACCGCCGCGGCCTGGCTGCCCTGGTTGCTGATCGGCCTGCCGGCCGGCGCGTGGGTCGACCGGCTGCCCCGCCGACCGGTGATGGTGATCTGCGACCTGCTCTGCGCGGTGGCCTTCCTCAGCGTGCCGCTGGCCGCCCTGGCAGACCGGCTCACCGTCGCGCACCTGCTGGTGGTCGCCCTCAGCGCGGGCGCCGCGCGCGTCTTCTTCGAAACCGCCGACCAGGTCTACCTGCCGGTGCTGCTGCGACCCGAGCAACTGCCGGAGGGCAACGCCAAGCTCCAGGCGACCCAGACAGTGAGCTACGTCGTCGGACCCGGCCTCGCCGGTCTGATCGCCCAACTCGTCGGTGCCGTCGCCGCGCTGCTGCTGGACGCGCTCACGTTCCTGCTCTCCGCGGTGTTCCTGCTGCGCATCCGCACCCGCGAACCACGCGTACGCCCCTCGGAGCGGTCCCGATCGCTGCGCCGCGACATCAGCGAAGGTTTGCGCTTCGTCATCAGGGACCCGTACCTGCGGGTGCTCACGCTCTTCGGCGCGGCCAGCAACATCGGGCTGACCGGATACCAGGCAGTCCTGGTGGTCTTCCTGGTCCGCGAACTGCGTCTCGAGCCGGGCCTGGTAGGCGGGCTCGTCGGGGTGATGAGCGCCGGCGGAATCATCGGCGCGCTGCTCGCCACCACTGTGGCCCGGCGCTTCGGCACCGCGCGGGCGCTACTGATCGCGGCGGCGTTCACCGGCCCGCCCGCGCTGCTCATCCCGCTCGCCGCACCCGGCGTCGGGCTGGCCTGGCCCGCCCTCGGCGGCCTGCTGATCGGTCTCGGGGTGGCCATCGGCAACGTGGTCAAGGGTGCCTTCCGGCAGACCTACACGCCGCACCACCTGCTGGGCCGGGTGACGGTGAGCATGCATCTGCTCAACTACGGCACGATCCCGCTGGCGGCCGTGCTGGCCGGTGCCATCGGCGCACGTTACGGCGTCGAGACGGCAATTGTCGTGATGACCGCCTGGCTGGCGCTCACCCCGTTGATCCTGCTGGTCGGGCCAATCCGGAGGCGGCGGGACCTGCCCGCCGCCCCGGCGGCGTCTTGAGTGCGCTGCGACGGCGGCCGGAGACCGGCCGCCGTCACCGGCACGGAGCTACATCGGGCGGACGTTGTCCGCCTGCGGACCCTTCTGCCCCTGGGTCACCTCGAACTCGACCTTCTGGCCCTCGTTGAGCTCCCGGTAGCCGCTCGAAGCGATGGCGGAGTAGTGGACGAACACGTCCGGCCCTCCACCGTCCTGCTCGATGAAGCCGAAGCCCTTTTCCGAGTTGAACCACTTAACCGTGCCGGTTGCCATGCATCTCTCCCTGTTCAAAGCGGCTGACCCTCGGCCTCTGGCCGATGATCGCCCGTACCTGTTCGACAGTAACGGGCAAAACCCCGATCCGCTGGCCGAAGTGCCGTAGGTATTTGACTGAACTCGGGTGAACTCTGCGCGGCGGCATGCGAAACCCGCCCCGACCAACCGCCGCTGGGGCATGCTTGCGCCGATGAGAGATGCCGCAGCCGACGCGCTGACCGAGCTGGAACGCGAGATTCACGCGCCCGGTGCCGGTCTGGACCGGCTCCGGCTGATGCCCACTCCGTTCGTCCCCGAGGTGCGGCTGCACCTGGCCGAGGACGCGATCGTCTGGTGGGCCCGGATGGAAGCAGCCGCCGGACACGCGCTGCCAGCGCCGTACTGGGCGTCCGCCTGGGCCGGAGGACAAGCCCTGGCCCGCCACCTCCTGGACCACCCGGAGCTGGCAGCCGGCCGCCGGGTGCTCGACCTCGCCGCCGGGTCCGGACTGGTGGCCATCGCCGCCGCGCTCGCCGGCGCCGCGGAGGTCATCGCCAACGACATCGACCCGTACGCCGTCGCCGCCGTCACCCTCAACGCGCGGGCCAACCATGTCGCCGTCGACGCCACCGGGGACGACCTGCTCGACAGCACCGAAGCGAAGGTCGACCTGGTCGTCGCCGGAGACGTCTTCTACGACCGCGCGATGGCCGACCGCATGCTGCCCTTCCTGCAGCGGGTCGCCGCCGCAGGCGCCGACGTGCTGGTCGGCGACCCCGGCCGTGGACACCTACCCACGGACCGCCTGACCGTGCTGGCCGACTACCCGGTACCCACCACCGAACCGTCGGTCGACTCGTCGCTACGCCACGTGCAGGTGCTGCGCCCCGCCTGAGGCGGACCCCGACTCAGGGGCGACCCCGAGGCGGATACCAGGGGTCACTAAGGGCTACGACCCGATGTCCGAAGTGGTGCCACGGACATACCGTCGACGCATGACGCAATGGCTGGCCCAGATCGGAGAACTACCGATTCTGCTGCTGATGGGTGCGCTCGGGCTCGTCATGCTCTTCGACGCCGTACCCCTGCTGGGTGTCCTGGTCCCCGGCGACGTCGCGATCCTCGCCGCCGTCGGCGTCGGCCGCCCCA
This sequence comes from Micromonospora hortensis, assembly GCF_022230935.1. Classification (NCBI taxonomy): domain Bacteria; kingdom Bacillati; phylum Actinomycetota; class Actinomycetes; order Micromonosporales; family Micromonosporaceae; genus Micromonospora; species Micromonospora hortensis. Next base: position 32,084 of record NZ_JAKKFE010000025.1, on the reverse strand, counting down.
GCGCCGGGTTGGCCACCTTCACCGCGGTGCTGGTCGGCTGCCTGGCCGGCTGGTCGCTGAGCTTCCTGGTCGGCCGGCGCTACTCCGACCGACTGCGCGGCAGTCGCGTCGGCGGCTGGATCGGCGAGGCACGCTGGACAGCGGCCGAAGGAATCCTGCGCCGCGGCGGCGGCCGGATGATGATGGTCGCGCCGTTCCTGCCGGTCTTCAACGCGCTGCTGCCACTGGCCGCCGGCGGGTTGCGGATGTCGTACGGCCGATTTCTCGGCTGCGCGACGATCGGCGCGGCCGCCTGGGCCGGTCTCTACCTCGCCCTGGGCACCGCGTCGCGGTCGGTGGCCGGGCTGCTGCCGGGCGACCCCAGCCCGCTGCTGGTCACGATGGGGGTCGGGCTGGTGCTCGCCTCCATCGCGTTGCTGGGGGCGCGGCGGCGGTTGTTCTCCGTCGTTGGCTGAGCTTTCTTCGTTCGCGGGGGCGCGGGGGCGCTTGGGCGCGGGGGCGCTTGGGCGCTTGGGCCGGGTTGCGGTGGGTGGGGGGCGGGGGCCCGCCGTGGTTCCGGTTTGTGCGAGGGTGCCGCCTTCGCCGGTGGGTTTTGATCTTGGTTGTTCTTGGTCGACGTTGGGTCTTCTGGTTGGTGGTGGGGTAGTGGGTTACCAGCCTCTGGCTTTCCACTGGGGGAGGGCGGGACGCTCGGCGCCGAGGGTGCTGTCCTTGCCGTGGCCCGGGTAGAACCAGGTGTCGTCCGGGAGTTGGTCGAACAGCTTGTGCTCGACGTCGCCGATCAGCGCCGCGAAGCGCTCCGGGTCCTTGTCGGTGTTACCCACCCCGCCGGGGAAGAGACTGTCGCCGGTGAAGAGGTGCGGGGTGCCGGCCGGGTCGCGGTAGAGCAGCGCGATCGAACCCGGGGTGTGCCCCTTGATGTGGATGACCTCCAGCGCGCAGTCGCCGACCGCCACGGTGTCGCCGTCGGCCAGCCGCTCCGCCTCGATCGGCAACCCTGACGCGTCATCGGCGTGCACCAACGCCCGGGCGCCGGTCTTGGCGACGACCTCCTCCAGCGCCACCCAGTGATCCATGTGCTGGTGGGTCGTCACCACGGCGGTGAGCCCACCGTCACCGATCAGTTCGAGCAGCCGGGGCGCCTCGTTGGCGGCGTCGATCAGCACCTGATCACCGGTGCCCGTGCAGCGCAGCAGGTAGGCGTTGTTGTCCATCGGACCCACCGACAGCTTGCTGATGGTCAGCCCGTCCAGCTCCCGAACCGCCGGTGCGCCGCCGTGCGTGACGTCTCCGCTGTATGTCATGACGTTTTCTATATCCATTCCGGTGGAGTAGGCAGGGGACCGTCAGGGATGACGGAGAGCAGGGCGCCGTCGGCGCGGCCGATCAGCCAGGCGGCGAGGTCGGGGGCGGTGCCGGCGACGACCGGGGCGTCCACGCGTTCCCCGATCACCACCTCATGCTCGCTGCCGTCGAGGCGCAGCACCATCGACGGCGGTGTCGGCCCCGTGGCGTGATGACTGGCCGCCTCCCGCAGCAGACGGTGGGCGAACGTCTCCGACCAGTCCGCGGCCCGGTAGTCGACGGCCAGATCGAGGTGATGCACCTCGATCTCCCGCAGCCGGCCCCAGACCAGCAGCGCCGCCGGCCACGGGCCCCTACGCGCCTGCACCGTCGCCGCCCAGGCGTCGGCCGGCATCGCCGCGACCGCCTCGGAGAACAGGTCCGCGGTGCGTCGCAGGTCGTCCAGGTGCGCGGCCGGTGGCCGGTCCGAACCGGCTTCGATGTCCGCGGTGCGGGCGTCCAGCGAGGCGTACATCGGCAGCGCCGCCCCGGTGCGGGCCGCGGTGAGCAGGTTGACGAAACCGTCGGCGTTGCGCGCCACATGCGCCAGCACGTGGCCGCGCGTCCAGCCCGGCAGCAGCGACGCGGCGGCCAGGTCCGCGGTGTCGAGGGAAGCGGCGCTACGCAGTAGTCGGCTGGTCGCCGCGTCCACCTCGCCCATCAGCAACAGCGGATCCGTGGTCACCCGTCGACCCTAGCGGTCCGCCGTCGCGCCGTCGCCGCGGAAATCGCTTTCGGCGCGTCGGTGCGGGACCTACCGTCAGCGGCAGACGCGGCACCGGGACATCGGACGGAGGTGGTGATCATGCCGGACGTGGCACGCGTGTTCCGCCATCACCAGCTTCGACACCGATGAGGATGCCATGACGATCGATCTGACCGCCCTCGGCTGGGACGCCGAGCGGACGGCGTACGCCGCGCGCCGCGGCGAGCACCAGCCGGGTCGGGTGGCCCGGGTGGACCGGGGGGTCTGCACTGTGCTCACCGCAGTCGGCCCGGTCCGGGCCAGCCTGGGTGGGGCGGTGCTGACCGTCGCCGCCCGGGACCCGTCCGCGCTGCCCTGCGCCGGGGACTGGGTGCTGCTCACGCACTGGCCGGACCGCCGCGTCACAGTCGAGGCGGTGCTGCCGCGGCGAGGCGCGCTGATCCGGCGTACCGCCGGCAAGGACGCCAGCGGTCAGGTGCTGGCCGCCAACCTCGACGCCGCCGCCGTGGTGGAGCCGGTGCACCCCGAGCCGGACGTGGGCCGGATCGAGCGGCTGCTCTCCCTGGCCCACGAGTCCGGCGCCCGGCCACTTGTCGTACTGACCAAGGCGGACCTCGCTGCCGACCCGGCCGCGCTGGCCCGCCAGCTGGCCGCCGTCGCCCCCGGGGTGCCGGTGCTGCCGGTCAGCGCCGAACGTGGCCTCGGGCTGGAACCGCTGCGCGCCGAGGTGACGCCCGGCCGCACACTCGGCCTGCTCGGCCCGTCCGGTGCGGGCAAGTCGAGCCTGGTCAACGCCCTCGTCGGGGCGGTGATGATGCCCACCCAGGCGATCCGGCGGGTGGACGGCAAGGGCCGGCACACCACCACCTGGCGGGCCCTCGTACCCATCCCCGGTGGCGGTGCGGTGATCGACACGCCCGGCGTCCGGGCGGTCGGCCTGCTCGACGGCGCAACCGGGCTCGACCGGGCGTTCGCCGACATCGCCGGGCTGGCCGAGGGTTGCCGGTACGCCGACTGCGGCCACGACGGCGAGCCGGCCTGCGCGGTCCGGGAGGCGCTGCACACCGGCGAGCTCTCCACCCGTCGGTGGGAGAGCTGGCGGCGGCTGCAGGGTGAGGTGGCCCACGAGAGCCGACGGCGGGAGGCCCGGGTGGCGGCGGAGCGACGCGGGGGGTGGCGTTCGGCCCGGCGTCGGGCCGCGCGTCCGCCGACGCCCGGCGGCTTCTGACCGGCGCCTGCGGACCGCGCGTGCGCGGGGTTTGTGGGCGGCGCTTTGGCGGGCGTGTGGGCGGCGGGTACGCGGGGCGTATGGGCGGCGCGGCCGACCGGGCTGAGCTGGGGGAATGTGCGGGCGAGGGAAACTGTCATACCTCGGGGCTAGAGTTGCCGAGGCGTGTTTTCCGCGCCCGCACGACCGCTCAAGACCACCCAGAGCGGGACAGATCCTTCGCTTCATCTTCTTCCGGGAGTACACGCACAGTGGCCGACCGACTGATCATCCGTGGCGCGCGCGAGCACAACCTGCGTGACGTCAGTCTCGACCTGCCCCGGGACGCACTCATCGTGTTCACCGGGCTGTCCGGGTCGGGCAAGTCGAGCCTGGCCTTCGACACGATCTTCGCCGAGGGGCAGCGCCGCTACGTCGAGTCGCTCTCGTCGTACGCCCGGCAGTTCCTCGGTCAGATGGACAAGCCAGACGTCGACTTCATCGAGGGCCTGAGCCCGGCCGTCTCGATCGACCAGAAATCCACCTCGCGTAACCCGCGCTCGACCGTCGGCACCATCACCGAGGTCTACGACTACCTGCGTCTGCTCTACGCCCGCATCGGTGAGCCGCACTGCCCGGTCTGTGGTGAGCGCATCTCCCGGCAGAGCCCGCAGCAGATCGTCGACCGGGTCCTCGCCATGGCCGAGGGCACCAAGTTCATGGTGCTCGCCCCGGTGATCCGTGGCCGCAAGGGCGAATATGTCGACCTCTTCGCCGAGCTCCAGGCCAAGGGCTACGCCCGGGCCCGGGTCGACGGCGTGGTGCACCCGCTGACCGAGCCGCCGAAGCTCAAGAAGCAGGAGAAGCACACCATCGAGGTGGTGATCGACCGGCTCACCGTCAAGCCGAGCGCCAAGCAGCGGTTGACCGACTCGGTCGAGGCCGCCCTGGGTCTGTCCAGCGGCTTGGTCCTGCTCGACTTCGTCGACCTTCCCGAGGACGACCCGGACCGCGAGCGCCGCTACTCCGAGCACCTGGCCTGCCCCAACGACCACCCGCTCGCCATCGAGGATCTCGAGCCTCGGGTGTTCTCCTTCAACGCGCCCTACGGCGCCTGCCCGGAGTGCACCGGCCTGGGCACGAAGAAGGAGGTCGACCCGGAGCTGCTGGTCCCCGACCCGGAGCGCAGCCTGCGCGAGGGCGCCATCCAGCCCTGGTCCACAGGGCACAACCTGGAATACTTCCTGCGCCTGCTGGAGGCGCTCGGCGAGGCCCAGCACTTCGACATCGACACCCCGTGGCGGGCGTTGCCAGCGCGGGCGCAGAAGACGATCCTGCACGGCTCCGACGATCAGGTGCACGTGCGCTACCGCAACAAGTACGGCCGTGAGCGTTCCTACTACACCGGCTTCGAGGGCGTGGTGCAGTGGATCGAGCGCCGGCACTCCGACACCGAGTCCGAGTGGTCCCGCGACAAGTACGAGGGCTACATGCGCGACGTGCCGTGCGCGGCGTGCGGCGGTGCCCGGCTCAAGCCCGAGGTGCTCGCGGTCACGCTGGCCGGCAAGAGCATCGCCGAGGTCTGCAACCTGTCCGTGGGGGAGTGCGCCGACCTGCTCGCCGGCATCGAGCTGACCGACCGGCAGAAGATGATCGCCGAGCGGGTCCTCAAGGAGATCAACGCCCGGCTGCGGTTCCTGCTCGACGTCGGCCTGGACTACCTCTCCCTGGACCGCCCGGCCGGCACGCTCTCCGGCGGCGAGGCACAACGCATCCGGCTGGCCACCCAGATCGGCTCCGGCCTGGTGGGCGTGCTCTACGTGCTCGACGAGCCGTCGATCGGGCTGCACCAGCGCGACAACCACCGACTGATCGAGACCCTGATCCGGCTGCGTGGGCTCGGCAACACCCTGATCGTGGTGGAGCACGACGAGGACACCATCCGCACCGCCGACTGGATCGTCGACATCGGGCCGGGCGCGGGTGAGCACGGCGGCAAGATCGTGCACAGCGGCTCGGTGCCGGCGTTGCTGAAGAACAAGGAGTCGATCACCGGCGCGTACCTGTCCGGTCGGCGGTCGATCCCGACGCCGACGGGCCGCCGCCCACAGGACCCGGCCCGCGAGCTGGTGGTGCACGGCGCGCGGGAGCACAACCTGCGCAACCTGACCGTCTCGTTCCCGCTGGGCCAGCTGATCGCGGTCACCGGGGTCAGCGGCTCGGGCAAGTCGACGCTGGTCAACGACATCCTGTACGCGGTGCTGGCCAACCAGATCAACGGCGCCCGGCTGGTGCCCGGCCGGCACACCCGTGTCTCCGGGCTGGAGCACGTGGACAAGGTCGTCGGCGTGGACCAGTCGCCGATCGGCCGCACACCGCGCTCCAACCCGGCCACCTACACCGGCGTCTGGGACCACGTCCGCAAGCTCTTCGCCGAGACCACCGAGGCGAAGGTGCGCGGGTACGGCCCGGGTCGGTTCTCCTTCAACGTCAAGGGCGGGCGCTGCGAGGCGTGCTCGGGTGACGGCACCATCAAGATCGAGATGAACTTCCTGCCCGACGTGTACGTCCCCTGCGAGGTCTGCAAGGGCGCCCGGTACAACCGGGAGACCCTGGAGGTGCACTACAAGGGCAAGACCGTCTCGGACGTGCTGGAGATGCCGATCGAGGAGGCCGCGGAGTTCTTCTCCGCCATCCCGGCCATCCACCGGCACCTGAAGACCCTTGTCGACGTCGGCCTGGGCTACGTCCGCCTCGGCCAGCCCGCGCCGACCCTCTCCGGTGGTGAGGCGCAGCGGGTCAAGCTCGCCTCCGAGTTGCAGAAGCGCTCCACCGGGCGAACGGTCTACGTGCTCGACGAGCCGACCACCGGTCTGCACTTCGAGGACATCCGCAAGCTGCTGATGGTGCTGGAAGGGCTTGTCGACAAGGGCAACACGGTGATCACGATCGAGCACAACCTCGACGTGATCAAGACCGCGGACTGGCTGATCGACATGGGTCCCGAGGGTGGCCACCGTGGCGGCACAGTGCTCGCCACCGGCACCCCCGAGGAGGTCGCCGAGGTGGCCGAGAGCCACACCGGCGAGTTCCTGCGCCAGGTGCTCAAGCTCGACGGCAAGGCCAAGGGTGCGGCTGCCGCCACCACCCGGGCCGCCAAGGCCAACGGCGTGACCAAGGCGCGGACCAGCCGTAAGGTGCCGGCCGCCGCGCGTTGACCTTCTGTGCGTGTTCGCGGGGCGGGGCGGGTCGGTTGACGACCCGCCCCGCCCCATTTGCCGGGTCGGACGAGTCGCGCGATGAACCATCCGGCACAGTTGCCCGTGTGGAGAAGTGTGGCCGGCTTTCGACCGGCAGCGGGCTAGAGAGAGGCGAGGCATGAGTGACGATCAGGCGCTGACCGGTCCGGGTGTGCAGACCCGTCGTACCCTGCTCACCGGCGTCGGGGCGGTCGGCGCGGCCGTCGTCCTGGCTGCCTGCGGCAGCGACGACGGCGGCAGCGGCAGTGACGCACCCACCAGTGGCGGCCCGGCGGTACCCAGCACCGGTGACGCCGGCGGCGGCGACCGACAGAACGCCCAGTCGTTGGCCACCACCGCCGACATCCCGGTCGGGGGCGGCAAGGTCCTCGCCGCCGAAGGTGTGGTCATCACCCAGCCCGCGGCAGGCCAGTTCAAGGGCTTCAGCCCGATCTGTACGCACCAGAACTGCCCGGTGACGAACGTCGACGGCGGCACCATCAACTGCACCTGCCACGGCAGCAAGTTCTCGATCGAGGACGGCTCGGTGAAGGCCGGCCCGGCCACCAAGCCGCTGCCGCCGAAGGAAATCAAGGTCACCGGCGACCAGATCTCGCTGGCCTGATCCGACGCGGGGCCGGCGGGCTGGCCCGGCCGCACGCTGACCGGCCGCACGCTGGCCCGGCGTCGCAGGGTCGGCTCGCGTTTCGGCACGTCGGGGTGTCAGCGGTGTGCCGACACCCCGACTGCCGGGACGCCGAGTGGATCACGCTCGCGGTGGGCTGTCGGTGCTGCGGACTAGGCTTGTTGGCGTGGCTGACCCCTCGACCTACCGCCCCGCACCCGGCACCATCCCGGAGCTACCGGGGGTCTACCGCTTTCGCGACGGCACCGGCCGGGTGATCTACGTCGGCAAGGCGCGAAATCTGCGCAGCCGGCTCAACTCCTACTTCGGCGACGTCTGGAACCTGCACGAGCGCACCCGGCAGATGGTCACCACCGCCGAGTCGGTGGACTGGATCACCGTCGGCACCGAGGTCGAGGCGCTCCAGCAGGAGTTCACCTGGATCAAGCAGTACGACCCGCGGTTCAACGTCCGCTACCGCGACGACAAGTCGTACCCCTATCTCGCCGTCACCCTCGACGAGGAGTACCCCCGGCTGCAGGTGATGCGCGGCGCCAAGCGCAAGGGCGTGCGTTACTTCGGTCCCTATTCGCATGCCTGGGCCATCCGGGAGACCCTCGACCTGCTGCTGCGGGTCTTCCCCGCGCGGACGTGCTCCGCCGGGGTGTTCAAGCGGGCCGGTCAGGTCGGTCGTCCCTGCCTGCTGGGCTACATCGGCAAGTGCTCGGCGCCGTGCGTCGGCACCGTCTCCGCCGACGAACACCGGGCCATCGTCGACGGGTTCTGCGACTTCATGGCCGGGCGCACCGACACCATGGTCCGCAAGATCGAACGTGAGATGACCGAGGCGAGCGAGCAGCTGGAGTTCGAGCGGGCCGCCCGGCTGCGCGACGACGTGGCCGCGCTGCGCCGGGCCATGGAGAAGCAGACAGTGGTGCTCGGCGACGGCACCGACGCGGACGTCGTCGCGTTCGCCGACGACCCGCTCGAGGCGGCTGTCCAGGTCTTCCACGTCCGCGACGGCCGGGTCCGCGGCCAGCGCGGTTGGGTGGTGGAGAAGACCGAGGATCTGACCACCGGGGACCTGGTGCACCACTTCTGCACCCAGGTGTACGGCGGCGAGCACGGCGAGGCCGACGTTCCTCGGGAACTGCTGGTCCCCGAGCTGCCCGCGGACGCCGACGCGCTGGCCGAGTGGCTCTCCAACCACCGCGGCAGCCGGGTGTCGCTGCGGGTGCCGCAGCGGGGCGACAAACGCTCACTGATGGAGACGGTGGAGCGCAACGCCAAGGACGCGCTGGCCCGGCACAAGCTCAAGCGCTCCGGTGACCTGACCACCCGGGGCAAGGCACTGGACGAGATCAGCGAGGCGCTCGGCATGAGCACGTCGCCGCTGCGCATCGAGTGTTTCGACATCTCCCAGATCCAGGGCACCGACGTGGTCGCCAGCATGGTGGTCTTCGAGGACGGGTTGCCCCGCAAGAGCGAGTACCGGCGGTTCATCGTCCGGGGCGCCACCGACGACCTCTCCGCGATGTCCGAGGTGCTGCGTCGCCGCTTCGCCCGCTACCTGGACGCGAGGGCCGAGACGGGCGAGGTGGGCGTGGAGTCGGCCGACGACTCGGCCGCCCCCCAGGACGCGGTCGAGCCCCAGGTCGGCGTCCTGATCGACCCGACCACCGGCCGGCCCCGAAAATTCGCGTACCCGCCGCAGTTGGTGGTCGTCGACGGCGGCGCCCCCCAGGTCGCGGCGGCCGCGCAGGCCCTCGCCGACCTGGGCATCGACGACGTGGCCCTGTGCGGGTTGGCCAAGCGGCTGGAGGAGGTGTGGCTCCCGGACGACGAGTTCCCGGTCATCCTCCCGCGCACCTCGGAAGGGCTCTACCTGCTGCAACGGGTGCGTGACGAGGCCCACCGGTTCGCCATCACCTTCCATCGGCAGCGCCGCTCCAAGCGGATGACCGAGTCGGCGCTGGACCACGTACCCGGCCTGGGCGAGGTGCGTCGCAAGGCGCTACTGCGGCACTTCGGCTCGCTCAAGCGACTCTCGGCCGCAACGGTCGAAGAGATCACCGAGGTGCCGGGGGTGGGACGGCGCACCGCCGAGGCGATCCTCGCCGCCCTGGACGAGGACACGAAGGTCGGCGACGGCACCGAGGCGAAGCCCAGTACCTGAGCGCGGCTCGCGCTCGCCCTCGTCGGGTGGTCGCGACCCCGCATGATCGTGCTCGATCCTTGTTGTAGTGGCCTCGTTGACATGGGGAAGCGCACTGTTTCCTGGATCGAGCGCGATCTTGGGCTGGGTTCGCCCGGCGTTTCTACCCCCGGGGGAAGTGGGCCTGCCCGCGTGGCGCTCCGCACCGGGGCGTGTCCAGATCTGCGCACTATCGGGGAAAGTGCTGCCCCACGGCGTGCCGAGGCAGCAGTTTCACCGAAGTTGCGCGGATCTTGGGGGGCGGGGCGGGGCGGCGTGGCGTGGCGTGGCGTGGGTTTCAGAGCAGGTCGGTGGGCCCGGGGCCGGGGTCGGTTTGGGGCCGGGTCGTGCGCACTAATGGCGTAGACCGGCTTGGTCCACTCGGGTTTCCTGATGTCGGGGTATCCCGGCATCAGGAGACCGCGATTTCCGTGAACCCGAGTCGATCAGGTCACCCTGGCCGCCATGTCCGGTTGGCCGGCTGGGCGGGGGTGGGTCTTATGTCGGGTTTGGTGTGAAGTGTCGGGTGGTCGGAGCCACCCCGGCGGCGGAATCGTGGGCCGGCCGGGGTCGTTATACCTGGCAGACCACCGCAACAGTCCAGGTCACGGCGCGTGCCGGCCCTGCCGGGAACACCCGCCAGGCCGCCCCGGTTACACACCCCGTCCGGCCGAGCACCGCAACAGGCCGACCCCCTGCGGGAATGACCCGCCACCGCGAACGGTTACACCCTGTCCCGACGCCGACCCCTTGTTGCGGGTCGCCGGGCACAAGCTTTCCCGCACGGTCGCACCACCCCCCGTTGAGTGTCGTGCGGGCACACCCCCGATGCAGAGGAGCACGCCATCATGCGTACCGATCTGATCCGTAAGACCGCCCTGACCGCCGCCGGCCTCGCCTTCACCGGCGGCGCCATCGCCGGCCCTGTCACCACCGCGTTCGCCGCCCCCAGCACCAGCAAGCCGGCCACGCAAACCCAGACCGACCGCAAGGGCCACGGTGAGCGGGAACTCGGCGTGCGCTACGAAGCGCAGCCGAACTTCTACTACTGCGGGCCCGCCGCGACCCGTAACGCCCTGAGTGTGCAGGGTAAGAACATCAACGTCGATGACATGGCCAAGGAAATGGGCACCACCGAGGCCGGCACCAACTCCATCAACGACATCACCCCCGTCCTGAACAAGGAAACCGGCAAGGCTGACGCCTACCGGTCGGTGGAGATCAGCACCCCCGACGCCGACGCCACGCAGACCGACAAGCTGCGCGCCGACATCGTCAAGACCGTCGACGACGGCCGGGCCGTGGTCGCGAACATCGCCGGCACCAGCACCGACACCGACGGTGTCACCCACTCCTACGAGGGCGGGCACTACATCAGCGTCGTCGGCTACCGCGACAACGGCAACACCGTCACGATCGCCGACTCCGCCGACCCCAACCAGGCCGCCTACCAGATCAGCGTCGAGCACCTCGCCGACTGGATCGCCACCCGCGGCTACGCCACCAGCTAACCCCCACACCACCACCAGCACATGACCGAAGGGCCGGACCCCCACCACGGGGTCCGGCCCTTCGGCGTGAGCTCAGTCGGTGGCGAGGACGGTCAGGATCTGCTCGCCGTACTTGGCGAGTTTGTTCTCGCCGACCCCGCTGACCCGGGACAGGTCGGCCAGTGTGCTGGGCGCGTCGCTGGCGATCTGTCGCAGCGTGGCGTCGTGGAAGATGACGTACGCCGGTACGCCCTGCTCCTTGGCGCTGGTGGCGCGCCAGGCTCGCAGCCGCTCGAACAGCGACGCGGCGGCCGGGGTCAGCTCGGCCACGACGGTGGACGCGCCGCGCGGCTTCGATGATCGGCTCGATGCCGGCTTCTCCGGCTCGCGGCGCATGGTGACCGTGCGGCGGCGGGCGAGGACGTCGGCGCTCGCCTCGGTCAGCGCCAGCGTGCCGTAGTCGCCCTCCACGGCGAGGAGCCCTTCGGCGAGCAGTTGCCGGACCACGCCCCGCCACTCGGCCTCGCTGAGCTCGGAGCCGATGCCGAAGACGGTCAGCGAGTCGTGACCGTACTGACTGATCTTGTCGGTCTGCTTGCCGAGCAGGATGTCGATGCAGTGCCCGGCGCCGAAGCGCTGGTTGCGTTCGCGGTCGAGGCGGAAGACGGCGGAGAGCAACTTCTGGGCGGCGACGGTGCCGTCCCAGGACTCCGGTGGGGTGAGGCAGGTGTCGCAGTTGCCGCAGGCGGCCGTCGTCGTCTCGCCGAAGTATTCGAGCAGTTGGACCCGCCGGCAGCGCACCGTCTCGCAGAGGGCGAGCATCGCGTCCAGGTGCGCGGCCAGGTTGCGGCGGTGGGCGAGGTCGCCGTCGGACGTCTCGATCATCTTGCGTTGCTGGACGACGTCCTGGAGCCCGTACGCCAGCCAGGCGGTGGACGGCAGGCCGTCCCGGCCGGCGCGGCCGGTCTCCTGGTAGTAGCCCTCGACGGACTTGGGCAGGTCGAGATGGGCGACGAACCGCACGTCGGGCTTGTCGATGCCCATGCCGAAGGCGATGGTGGCCACCATGACCAGGCCGTCCTCGCGCAGGAAGCGCTGCTGGTTGCGGGCGCGGGTGCCCGCGTCCAGCCCCGCGTGGTACGGCAGCGCGGCGACCCCGTTGGCGGTGAGGAACTCCGCGGTCTTGTCGACCGAGGCCCGGGACAGGCAGTAGACGATGCCGGCGTCGCCGGGGTGCTCGTCGCGCAGCAGGGTCAGCAACTGCTTGCGGGGCTCCCGTTTGGGCACGATCCGGTACTGGATGTTGGGCCGGTCGAAGCTGGCCACGAAGTGCCGGGCGTCGTCGAGTTTGAGCCGGGTCGCGATCTCGGTGCGGGTGGCGCTGGTCGCGGTGGCGGTCAGGGCGATGCGGGGCACCTGCGGCCAGCGTTCGTGCAGCATCGAGAGCGCGAGATAGTCGGGGCGGAAGTCGTGCCCCCACTGGGACACGCAGTGCGCCTCGTCGATCGCGAAGAGGGAGATGCGGCCCCGGTCGAGCAGGGCGAGGGTGGATCGGACGCCGAGCGCCTCCGGGGCCAGGTAGAGCAGGTCCAGTTCGCCGGCGACGAAGGCGGCCTCCACCCGCCGCCGGGCGTCCAGGGTCTGGGTCGAGTTGAGGAACCCGGCGCGGACGCCGACCGCTGTGAGGGCGTCCACCTGGTCCTGCATGAGCGCGATCAGCGGGGACACGACGACGGCGACCCCGTCACGGACCAGGGCCGGGATCTGGTAGCACAGGGACTTGCCGCCACCGGTGGGCATCAACACCAGCGCGTCGCCGCCAGCGACCACATGGTTGATCACGTCCTGCTGGAAACCACGGAACGCGTCGTAGCCGAAGACCCGGCCCAGCACGTCCAGGGCGTCGGAGGCGGTACGCAGGTCGGTGGGAGAGGCCATCCGGGGAGTCTACGAGCCGACGCCGACAGCGCCCGTCCGGCGCACCCGGGTCGGGTGGCCGGACGGGCGAGGCGGTCAGCCGGGCTGGCTGGACCTGTTGGCCAGGCCGCGCGGCGGGGCCTTCATCCCGACCACGATGTCGACGATCTCGATGTAGCGGGCCTTGTTGCCCATGCGGAAGGCGGTGGCCGCCGCGTTGATCTCCTCGAGGGTGTCGGCCTCGACCATGGTGACCTGGTCGTACTTGCCGTTCACTCCGGTGCACACGACATGGGTGAGCTGTTTGGCGAAGCGGCCCAGGTCGCGGGCGTGCTCGGCGGAGATCTCGTGGATGCCCTCGCGACCGAGGGCGAAGTACTCGGGGCTGATTCGCATGAACAGGAAGCCGACGTACTTGTTCTTGTCCGCCAGGTCGTGCATCGCATCCTCCAGATGTCGGTCTGACCTGCGACGATCACGTTGAGCGTATTGACAACTACTGATCGTCATCAAGCGTGTGCGCTGTCGGGAGGGCGACCCTCGAAACGGTCCGCGGTCGCCGTCCGGCCACGGGTGCCGGGCCGCGACCTGGCGGCGGGATAGAGTCGCTGATTGACCAATCGCGGCCGAGGGCGGCCGCGGCGCCACGGCTTGGGGGTACGGGTGAGCGAGGCGCGCACAGCCGGTGACCGGATCGACGGCCCGGATGCCGATGACGAGCAGATGACGGCTGAGTCGGAGACCACCCTGGTGGTGGTCACCGGCCTCTCCGGGGGTGGCCGCAGCACTGTGGCCAGGGCGTTGGAGAACGTCGGTTACTACGTCGTGGACAACCTGCCGCAGGCCCTGATGCTGGACATGGCCGAGCTGGCGTTCAAGGCGGGCGGCGCGGCCCGGCGTACCGCCATGGTGCTCGACGTGCGGTCGCGGGCCTTCTCCACGGACCTGGCCGGGGCGATCCGGGAGCTCAAGGAGCGCGGATTCTCGCCCCGGGTGGTCTTCGTCGATGCCGACGACGAGGTGCTGATCCGGCGGTTCGAGAGCGTTCGGCGTTCGCATCCGTTGCAGGGTGACGGGCGGCTGGCCGACGGCATCGCCGTGGAGCGCGGCCTGCTGGAGGAGGCCCGTGACCAGGCCGACGTGATCATCGACACCAGCCACCTGAACGTCAACCAGCTCCGGCGCCGCATCGAGGAGCTGTTCGGCGGCGAGGACGCCCGCCGGCTGCGGGTCACGGTGTTGTCGTTCGGCTTCAAGTACGGCCTGCCGCCGGACGCCGATTTCGTGTTGGACGCCCGCTTCCTGCCCAACCCGTACTGGGTGCCGGAACTGCGGGAGCACACCGGGCGGGAGGAGGCGGTCAGCGCTTACGTGCTGGGCCAGGAGGGCGCGGACGCCTTCGTCGCCTCGTACGCCGACCTGGTCAACGCCACCACTACCGGCTTCGAGCGGGAGGGCAAGCGGTACCTCACCGTCGCCGTGGGCTGCACCGGCGGCAAGCACCGCAGTGTGGCCATCGCCGAGGAGTTGGCCAGCCGACTGCGTCACTCCGGGTTGGCGGCGAACGCCCAGCACCGCGACCTGGGGCGGGAATGACGGCCCGGCGGGTGGTGGCGTTCGGCGGCGGGCACGGCCTGTCCGCCTCGTTGCGTGCGCTGCGCCACTGCGCTCCCGAAATCGACCTCGACATCACCGCGGTGGTCACGGTGGGTGACGACGGTGGTTCCAGTGGTCGGCTGCGGGCCGAGCGGGGTGGCCTGCCGCCCGGAGATCTGCGCCAGGCGCTGGTGGCGTTGGCCGGGGACCACCCGGCCACCCGGCGCAGCGCCGGGCTGTTCCAGCACCGCTTCGCCGCCGTACCGGTGGGCGTACCCGGGCCCGGCGCGACCGGCTCGGGCCCGGCGGCGGGCGGCGACCCGGACCGGGACGGCGCGGCCCCGCGCGGCACCGACGGGGCGTCGGCCGGCACCGACGGTCTGACCGGGCACGCCGTGGGCAACCTGGTGCTCTGCGGCCTCATGGAGCTGCTCGGCGACCCGGTGGCCGCGCTGGAGCACGCCGGCGCCATGCTCGGCGCTGTGGGCCGGGTGTTGCCGATGTCCCGCCAACCGGTCGGCATCGAGGCGCGGGTACGCGGTGCCGACCCGGCCGCCCCCGACGAGGTGCGCACTGTCAGTGGCCAGCACCAGGTGGCCGTCACCACCGGCCGGGTCGAGTCGTTGCGCCTCACCCCGAGCGCCCCACCGGCGTGCGCCGAGGCCATCGAGGCGATCCGGGCGGCCGATTGGTTGATCTTCGGGCCGGGCAGCTGGTACACGAGTGTGCTTCCGCACCTGCTGGTGCCGCAGTTGGCCGACGCGATCGTGTCCACCTCGGCCCGACGGCTGGTCACGCTGAACCTCGCCGCGGAGAAGGAGACCCTCGGGCTCTCCGTCGCCGATCATCTCGCGGCGCTGCACTGGTACCTGCCCGAACTCAAGGTCGATCTTGTGCTCGCCGATGCCAAGGCGGTGGGTGACCCCGAACCGGTCGAACGTGCGGCAGAATCGCTGGGTGCCCGCCTGGTCCTCGCCCCCGTCGCCGTTGTCGACGGGACTCCCCGCCATGATCCGGCTGCCCTGGGCGCCGCGCTGGTGCCTGTCCTGGGCGCCGATCGTTAGACACGTACGTAATCTCCGGCGACACGCCGGAACAGGTCCGTGAGGGGACGCACAATGGCGATGACGGCCGCGGTCAAGGACGAGCTGAGTCGGGTCGACGTGCCCAAGCCCTGCTGTCGGCGGGCGGAGATGGCCGCGCTGCTGCGCTTCGCTGGCGGGCTGCACATCGTTTCCGGCCGCGTGGTGGTGGAGGCTGAACTGGACACCGGGGCGGTGGCCCGGCGGCTGCGCCGGGAGGTCGCCGAGGTCTACGGCTACCCCAGCGAGATCCACGTGCTGGCCTCCGGTGGGCTGCGCAAGGGCAGCCACTTCATCGTGCGGGTGGTGAAGGACGGCGAGGCCCTGGCGCGGCAGACCGGCCTGCTCGACGTGCGGGGTCGCCCGGTGCGCGGGCTGCCCCCGCACGTGGTGGCGGCCAACGTCTGCTGCGCGGTCTCCGCGTGGCGGGGCGCGTTCATGGCCCACGGTTCGCTCACCGAGCCGGGCCGCTCCAGCGCGCTGGAGATCACCTGCCCGGGGCCGGAGTCGGCGTTGGCGCTGGTCGGCGCGGCCCGCCGCATCGGCATCACCGCGAAGAACCGCGAGGTACGCGGGGTGGACCGGGTGGTCGTCAAGGACGGTGACGCGATCGCCGCGCTGCTCACCCGGATCGGCGCGCACTCCAGCGTGCTGGCCTGGGAGGAGCGCCGGGTACGCCGCGAGGTGCGGGCCACCGCCAACCGGCTCGCCAACTTCGACGACGCCAACCTGCGCCGGTCGGCGCGGGCGGCGGTCGCCGCTGCCGCCAGGGTCACCCGTGCGCTGGAGATCCTCGCCGACGAGGCGCCCAACCACCTGACCGACGCTGGTCGGCTGCGTCTGGAGCACCGGCAGGCGTCGCTGGAGGAGTTGGGGGCCCTGGCCGACCCCCCGCTGACCAAGGACGCCATCGCGGGGCGGATCCGCCGGCTCCTGGCGCTGGCCGACAAGCGGGCCCGCGACCTTGGCATCCCGGATACGGAAGCAGCCGTCACGCCCGACATGCTCGTGGTCTGATAGGACGGTGGGGCCGCACGGTGCGCCCGGGAGCACTACCCGGCGCAGCGTGGTCTCGCACGCTCGGATAGGGTCGCTGCGTACGGCAAGGGGGCCGACACCGGCACTCCTCGTCGTGCCCCACCGCCTCGGGCGGTCAGGTCCTCAGACCGCGCGGCGGGGTGGCCGAGATGAACCGTCGACGGCCGGCTCCAACGGTCGGCGCACACCATTCCCGCCGGCCCGTTGTCTGAAGCCGGCGGACCAGAACGCGAGGAGATGGGACCTGTGACCATCCGGGTTGGCATCAACGGCTTTGGCCGAATCGGCCGTAACTTCTTCCGGGCAGTGCTGGCGTCTGACGCCGACATCGAGGTCGTGGCGGTGAACGACCTGACCGACAACGCCACGCTCGCCCACCTGCTCAAGTACGACAGCATCCTCGGCCGCCTGCCGTACGAGGTCAAGGCCACCGCCGACGAGATCACCGTCGGTGGCAAGACCATCAAGGCGTACGCCGAGAAGGACCCGTCGAAGCTGCCGTGGGGCGAGGTCGGCGCCGACGTCGTCATCGAGTCGACCGGCTTCTTCACCGACGCCACCAAGGCCAAGGCGCACGTCGACGGCGGGGCCAAGAAGGTCATCATCTCCGCCCCGGCGAAGAACGAGGACGTCACCGTCGTCATGGGTGTCAACCACGACACCTACGACCCGGCGAAGCACACCATCATCTCCAAC
Organism: Micromonospora hortensis; assembly: GCF_022230935.1. Taxonomy (NCBI): domain Bacteria; kingdom Bacillati; phylum Actinomycetota; class Actinomycetes; order Micromonosporales; family Micromonosporaceae; genus Micromonospora; species Micromonospora hortensis. Next base: position 14,950 of record NZ_JAKKFE010000025.1, on the reverse strand, counting down.
GCCTCGTGCACCACCAACTGCCTCGCCCCGATGGCGAAGGTCCTGCACGACACGTTCGGCATCCAGCACGGTCTGATGACGACGATCCACGCGTACACCCAGGACCAGAACCTCCAGGACGCGCCGCACTCGGACCTGCGTCGTGCCCGGGCCGCCGCGCTGAACATCGTGCCGACCTCGACCGGCGCCGCCAAGGCGATCGGCCTGGTCCTGCCGGACCTCAAGGGCAAGCTCGACGGGTACGCCCTGCGGGTGCCGATCCCGACCGGCTCGGTCACCGACCTCACCGTCAACGTGGGTCGCGAGACCACCGTGGACGAGGTCAACGCCGCGCTGAAGGCCGCCGCGGACGGCCCGCTCAAGGGCATCCTGGTCTACAACGAGGACCCGATCGTCTCCAGCGACATCGTGACCGACCCGGCGTCGTGCATCTTCGACGCGCCGCTGACCAAGGTCGTCGGCAACCAGGTCAAGGTCGTCGGCTGGTACGACAACGAGTGGGGCTACTCCAACCGTCTCGTCGACCTCGTCAAGCTGGTCGGTTCGTCGCTGTGAGCATCCGGACCCTCGACGACCTGCTCGCCGAGGGGGTGTCGGGTCGGCGCGTGCTGGTGCGCGCCGACCTGAACGTCCCGCTCGACAAGCAGACCGGTGCGATCAGTGATGATGGCCGGATCCGCGCGGTGCTGCCGACTCTCGGCGCACTGGTCGAGGCCGGCGCGAAGGTTGTCGTCTGCTCGCACCTGGGCCGCCCGAAGGGCGCTCCGGACCCGCAGTTCAGCCTGGGCCCGGTCGCCGGGCGGCTCGGTGAGCTGCTCGGCGCGCCGGTGCACTTCGCCACCGACACCGTCGGTGATTCCGCCCGCTCCACGGTCGCCGACCTGGCCGACGGTCAGGTCGCCCTTCTGGAGAACCTGCGTTTCAACGCCGGTGAGACCAGCAAGGACGAGGCCGAGCGGGGTGCCTTCGCCGACCAGCTCGCCGCGTTCGGCGACGCGTACGTGGACGACGCGTTCGGTGCCGTGCACCGCAAGCACGCCAGTGTCTTCGACGTGCCGGCCCGGTTGCCACACGTCGCGGGCCGGCTGGTGCTGCGTGAGGTCGAGGTGCTCTCCAAGCTCACCGGTGACCCTGAGCGCCCGTACGTGGTGGTGCTCGGTGGGTCGAAGGTGTCCGACAAGCTCGCCGTGATCGAGGCTCTGCTGCCCACTGTCGACCGGCTGCTCATCGGCGGCGGGATGTGCTTCACCTTCCTCAAGGCCCAGGGCCTGGAGGTGGGCACCTCGCTGCTCGAGAAGGACATGGTCGACACCTGCCGCAACCTGCTGGAGCGGTCCGGCGGCAAGATCATGCTGCCGGTCGACGTGGTGGTCGCGGACGCGTTCGCTCCGGACGCGGCGCACGACACGGTGCGGGTCGACGGCATCCCGAGCCACCGCCTCGGCCTGGATGTCGGCCCGGAGACGGTGGCGGGCTTCAGTGCCGCACTGTCCCAGGCGAAGACGATCTTCTGGAACGGCCCGATGGGCGTGTTCGAGATGCCCGCCTTCGCGGCGGGCACCCGGGGGATCGCCGAGGCGATCACCAAGGCCGACGCGTTCAGCGTCGTCGGCGGCGGTGACTCGGCGGCGGCCGTCCGTGCCCTGGGGCTGGACGAGTCGTCCTTCGGGCACATCTCCACCGGCGGTGGCGCCTCCCTGGAATACCTCGAGGGCAAGACCCTCCCCGGCATCGCGGCCCTGGAGAACTAAATGTCGAGCACCACCCGCCGGCCGCTGATGGCCGGCAACTGGAAGATGAACCTCAACCACCTCGAGGCCAACCTGCTGGTGCAGAAGCTGGCGGCGAGCCTCACCGAGAAGCAGCTCACCGACGTCGAGACGGTCGTGTTGCCGCCCTTCACCGACCTGCGCACCGTGCAGACCGCTGTGGACGGGGACAAGCTGCTCATCGGCTACGGCGGCCAGGACCTCTCCCCGCACGCGTCCGGCGCGTACACCGGGGACATCTCCGGGCCGCTGCTGGCCAAGCTCGGCTGCACGTACGTGGTGGTCGGGCACTCCGAGCGGCGGGCCTACCACCACGAGGACGACGCGCTGGTCAACGCCAAGGTCAAGGCGGCGCTCACGCACGGCCTGACGCCGATCCTGTGCGTGGGGGAGGGGCTGGACGTCCGCGAGCAGGGCACCCACGTGGCGCACTGCTCCGACCAGCTCGACGGGGGCCTGGCCGGGCTCACCCCCGAGCAGGTTCGGCAGGTCGTGATCGCGTACGAGCCGGTCTGGGCGATCGGCACGGGCAAGACCGCGACCCCGGACGACGCCCAGGAGGTCTGCGGGGCGGTGCGTCAGCGACTGGCGGAACGCTTCGACCAGGAGACCGCCGACCAGGTTCGGGTCCTCTACGGCGGCTCGGTCAAGGCGTCCAACATCGCCTCGATCATGGCCCAACCGGACGTGGACGGGGGCCTCGTGGGGGGCGCCAGCCTGGACGCCGAGGAATTCGCTCAGATCTGCCGGTTCCCGGAGCACCTCGCCCGCTGATCGCTCGGTATCCTTGACACCGCCCGTCCGCCGGTCGGTGCCGCCGTGCCCGATCAGACCGGGCGAGGATCGCTACGAGAGGAACTGACCCCAGCCATGCCGATCTGGTTCGCATACACGTTGATCGTGTTGCTGGTCATCACGAGCATTCTGCTCACCCTGCTGATCCTGCTGCACCGCGGCAAGGGTGGCGGTCTGTCGAGCATGTTCGGCGGTGGCGTCAGCTCCAGCCTTGCCGGCTCCTCGGTCGCGGAGAAAAACCTGGACCGCTACACCGTTCTGGTGAGCGTCGTCTGGTTCGCCGCCATCGTCGGCCTCGGGCTCTGGCTGCGCCTCCAAATGAACAGCGGCGCCTGAGCAGGCTCAGTAAGTCGTACAATCTGCGCGCGGTTCGTCACTCGACGGGCCGCGCGCAGGCTTTTCTCCGCTGCACCGCGTCGCCCGCCGCTCCACCCCCGAAGACGGCGGGTCCCCTCCGACGACAGGAGCGAGCAGCCGTGCCGAATGGCAACGTTATCCGGGGAGCCCGGGTCGGGTCCGCACCGATGCGCCCGGACGAGCGGCACCAACCCGCCCCCCGACAGGACGTCAGCTACTGGTGCCGTAACGACCACCGGGTCGACATCCGGATCGCCGCGGACGTCGAACCGCCACCCCTGTGGGACTGCCCCCGCTGTGGCCTACCCGCCGGTCGGGACGCTCAGAACCCGCCGGGTCGGGTCCGCGCCGAGCCGTACAAGAGCCACCTGGCGTACGTGAAGGAGCGGCGCACCGCCGAGGAGGGGGAGGCCCTGCTCGCCGAGGCGCTCGCCGCACTACGCCGTCGACGCGGCGAGTAGCGGGCTCCTCCCCGCGCTCAGCGCAGGCTGCGCAGTCGGACGGGTACGTCGGCTGCGGCCGCCCGGTCCAGCAGCCAGCGGGTACGGTTCACGCCGTGTACGCCGGCCGCCGGCAACTGCACCGGCCCGGCGCCCGCCAACGCCATACCCACCGCGCGAGCCTTGTCGGCGCCGGCGGCCACCAGCCAGACCTCCTCGGCGGTGTTGATCGCCGGCAGGGTGAGGGTGGTCCGCGTCGGCGGCGGTTTCGGGCTGCCCCGCACCGCGCTCACGGGCCGGGTCTCGTAACCCACCGGGTGCTCGGGGAAGACCGAGGCCACGTGGCCGTCCTCGCCGACGCCCAGCATCAGCACGTCGAAGTGCGGCAGGGTGGCGTGCCCGGGCCGGGCGGCGCGGGCCAGTTCCTCCGTGTACGCGGCAGCAGCCGCCTCGGGGTCGTTGCCGGCCGGGCCGTCCGAGGCCGGCATGGCGTGCACCCGGGCCGGATCCAGTGGCACCACGTCCAGCAGGGCGGCGCGGGCCTGCGTCTCGTTGCGGTCGGGATCACCGGCGGGCAGGAACCGTTCGTCGCCCCACCACACGTCGACCCGGGACCAGTCCACCGCGTCGCGGGCCGGCAGCGTCGCCACCGCCCGGTACACGGCCGCGGCGACCCGACCTCCGGTGAGCACCACCGAGGCTTCGCCCCGGTCGGCCTGGGCGTCGAGCAGCTTCACCAGCAACCGGGCCGCCACGGCCTGCGCCAGCAGGTCGGCGTCGGCGTGGACGGCGACACTCGCCTCACTCATGGTTGCGCCTTCGTTTCCGGACCGCGAGGCGGTCGCTGTCGTGCCCGGGGCGGTGTGCCCGAGGTGGTCGGGGCGAGAACCCCGGAGATTGCGGGGCAGGGCCGGTGCGTACCGGCCCTGCCCGACGGTGTGCCCAGGCTGAGGGCTCAGCCCTCGCCGCTCGTGCCGATGTGCGCGGTCACCCCGGCCTCGGCGCGCTGCGCGGTGGCCGGATCCTTCCAGACGTGGACCCGCTGCGGGGGGCGCTGCTCCAGCCCTCGCAGCCCGACCGTCGCGCCCAGCGCCTCCGCGTACACCTGGTCGGCGTCGAGCCGGCGCAGCTCCTCGGCCAGCTCGTCGCCGAGTGGGCGGCGCACCAGCGGCAGGGCCCGGTCGTCCTGGCCCGTCCGTCGGAACACGGCCAGGCTGTCCTCGCGGGTCAACGTCAGCTGGTCGCCGTTGGCGCAGCTGAGCTGTACCTCCCGCATCCGAGGGAACTCGTCGCTGTCCACCCGGCGTGGGGTGATGCCGAGCCGGCTGGACAACCAACCGGCCATCAGCGCCGCCGTCGGGTCGGTGGGAGGCGCGACGATGGTCGCCTCGGTGACCCGCTCGCTGGTGGTGTCGAACGCCCCGGCGACCAGGGTGCGCCACGGGGTGATCCGGGTCCACGCCAGGTCCGTGTCGCCCGGGGCGTAGTCCCGGGCACGCTGCCGCAGCGCTTCCACCGGGTCGGCGGCCTGCGCGGAATCGGTGATCCTCCGGTCGGCCACCACCCCGAGGAAGTCGGTGGCGATCTCCGCCGGTGGCTCGCCGTGCCACCAGGTGACAACCGGAACGTCGGGAACGAGCAGCGGCATCACTACCGACTCGGCGTGCAGGGACAACCGGCCGTACATCCGGGTGACCACCGCCTCGCACGGGCCGAGCCGGCCACCCACCACGATCTCCGCGTCCAGTCGGTTGCGGTCCCGCTCGATCTCCGAGCGGACCACCACCAGGAGGCGGCACGGGTGCGCGGCGGCCGCGATCGTCGCCGCGGCCTCCGCCTCCCGGACCCGCTTCTCGTCCACGACCACGATGAGGGTGAGCGCCATGCCGCTGGCCACCCCGCCGGCGCTGCGCCGCTCGGCGGCGAGCGCCTTGACCACCTCGTTGCCGGTGGTGTCCCACAGCCCGATCATGCTCGTCTCCAGGCGCGGCCCTCACGGGCCAGCATCTCGTCGGAGGCCCGGGGGCCCCACTCGCCGGCCCGGTACGGCTCCGGGGTGGTGCCCTCCCAGGCGTGCTCCAGAGGGTCGATCACCTGCCAGCTCTGCTCGACCTCGGCCGCGTCCGGGAAGAGGGTGCGGTCGCCGATCAGCACGTCCAGCACCAGACGCTCGTACGCCTCGGGGCTGGATTCGGTGAACGCCTCGCCGTACTGGAAGTCCATGGCGATGTCGCGGACCTCCATTGTCGTGCCCGGCACCTTCGAGCCGAACTTGAGCACCACGCCCTCGTCCGGCTGCACCCGGATGACCAGCTGGTTGTTGCCCAGCGACTCCATGTCGGCGTCGTTGAACGGCAGGTGCGGCGCCTTCTTGAACATGATGGCGACCTCGGTGACCCGCCGGGGCAGCCGCTTGCCGGCCCGGATGTAGAACGGCACCTCCGCCCAGCGGCGGTTCTGGATGCCCAACCGCACCGCCACGTACGTCTCCGTCGTGGAGCCGGCGGGGACGTCCCGCTCGTCCAGGTAACCGACAGCGCGTTCGCCGCCGACCCAGCCCGGCAGGTACTGACCGCGCACGGTGTCCCGGGCGACGTCCTTCGGCAGGGTGATGGCCTTGAGCACCTTCAGCTTCTCGGTCCGGATCTCGTCCGCGTCGAAGCTGGTCGGCTCCTCCATCGCCACCAGGGCGAGGAGTTGAAGAAGGTGGTTCTGCAGCACGTCGCGGGCGGTGCCGACGGTGTCGTAGAAGCCGGCGCGGGTGCCGATGCCCACGTCCTCCGCCATGGTGATCTGCACCGAGTCGACGTACTTGGAGTTCCACAGCGGCTCGAACAGGTTGTTGGCGAACCGCAGGGCGAGGATGTTCTGAACCGTCTCCTTGCCCAGGTAGTGGTCGATCCGGAAGACGTCCTGCCGGGTGAACACGTCGTCGACGAGGTCGTTGAGCGCCTTCGCCGAGGGCAGGTCGTTACCGAACGGCTTTTCCACGACGACCCGGCGCCAACCGCCGGACTTGTCGTTGTCGGCCATCCCGGTGCGGGCCAACTGCTTGAGCACGACGGGGAACGCGGCCGGCGGGATGGAGAAGTAGAACGCCGCGTTGCCGGTGATGCCGTGGGTCTGACGCAGATCGTCGAGCGTGGAGGCGAGGGTGTCGAAGGCGGCGTCGTCGTCGAACGACCCGCCGACGAACTTGATGTTGCCGGCCAGCCGCGCCCACACCTCGTCCCGCCACGGGGTGCGGGCGTGCTTGCGGGCAGCCTCGCAGGCCAACGTCTCGAAGTCGCCGTCACCCCAGTCGCGGCGCGCGAAACCGAGCACCACGAAGCCGGGCGGCAACAGCCCTCGGTTGGCCAGGTCGTAGACCGCGGGGAGCAGCTTCTTGCGGGCCAGGTCGCCGGTCACCCCGAAGATCACCAGAGCGCAGGGCTCCGGGATCCGGGGCAACCGGCGGTCCTGCGGGTCGCGCAGCGGGTTCACCGAGCCATCGTCGGTTCGCGACTGCGGGGCTCGCAAACCCGACTCACTCCTCGCGCTCACGGCGCCCCCTCGCTTCCGCTTCAGTCACGTCGTCCATCCTCACGCCCGCAGATCACCGGCCGCGTCCAGTAGCTGGGCGACACCGGCGGCCCGGTCAGTCAGGTGCAACCGCAGCAGCGGCCGCTCCCGACCGGCGAGAGCCTGCCGGTCACCGGCGGCCTGCGCCGCCTGCAACTCACCGAAGGTGTACGGCTTGCCCGGCACCTCCAGATCCTCGGCGACCGCGCCGGTCACCTGGAGGTAGCTGCCCACCTGCGGGCCGCCCTTGTGGTACTGGCCCGTCGAGTGCAGGAAGCGCGGCCCCCAGCCGAACGTGACCGGCCGGCCGCCCGCCTGCGCCAGCAGCGACCGCAGCCGGGCCGTGTCGGCGTCGGCGAACCGGTCGAGGTACGCCATCACCGCGAGGTAACCGTCGTCGCCCAGCCCGTCGAGCAGCCAGCGCAGCACACCGGCCAGGTCCCCGGGGGCGCCCTGTGGGGCGTACACCTCGATCGCGCCCTCGGTGAACGACGGCGTCTCCGCCGGCAGGCCCGAGGCCAGGATCTTGTTGGTGTTCTCCTTGGACTCGGTGACGTTCGGCTGGTTGAACGGGTCGATGCCGAGCACCACGCCGGCCACCGCGGTGGCGTACTCCCAGGCCAGGAACTGCGCGCCCAGCGGGCCGTTGACGGCCACGTCCGGGTTGGTCCCGCCGCCCGGCATGTCACCGGGGGCCAGCGCGCCGCCGTAGCTGACGGTCAGCACGTCCGCGCCGGTGGCGCCGGGGCTCTGCGGAGACTCCACGACCACCGGGAGGATGCCCACCCCGGCCTTGCCGGTCGACTCGGCGATCAACTGCTCGGCCCAGTCGCCGAGCCCGTCGATGCCGGTGCCATCGGAGAGCAGAGCGACCTTGTCGCGGGCGAGCGTTGCCGCGGCGCCCAGGGCGGCGCCCAGCGCCAGCGCGGGGTTGTTCTGGTCCGCGCCGAGCGACGTGGCCAGCGCGTCGGCCTGGTCGAGCAGCTCCGCCACCTCGACCCCGGCCAGCGCCGAGGGCACCAGACCGAACGCGGTCAGCGCCGAGTACCGGCCGCCGACGTTCGGGTCGGCGAGCACTGTGAACGCGCCCATCTCGGCCGCTGTGGTCTCCAGCGGCGAACCCGGGTCGGTGACGATGACGAAGTGCCGGCCGGCCTCCGCCTCGGTCATCCCGGCGTCCAGGAACGCCTGCCAGTACGCGCGCCGGTGGCTGTCGGTCTCCACCGTCGACCCGGACTTGCTGGCCACCACCACGACGGTGCGCTCCAGCCGGTCCCCGAGCGCCGCCCGAACCTGACCCGGGTCGGTGGTGTCCAGCACTGTCAACGGGCGACCCAGCGTCCGGGTGATCACCTCGGGCGCGAGCGACGAACCGCCCATGCCGGCGAGCACCACGTGATCCAGGTCGGCCAGCTCCGCGGTCAGCTCGGCCAACTGGACGAGCAGCTCGCGGCTGCGCCGGTGGGTGTCCACCCAGCCCAGCCGGATCTTCGCCTCGGCTTCGGCGTCCGGACCCCACAGGCTCGCGTCCTTGCCCGCCAGCTTGCCGGGGACGCCGGCCTTGACCAACGCGTCCCGAGTCGAGGCGGGCGCGGCCTTGTCGACCGCGTCGGCTCCGTACACGGCGAGCCCGGCGGCTGCCTCCACCGGCCCGGCGAGAAGGTCGCTCATGCCGTCACTCCGCTTCGCTGCGTGCCGTCATGAGGCACCTTCGCACTGAGCTTGCTGATTCGCTCGCTGCGCTCGCTCATGCGTTACCACCGGCCTTCTCGGCGGCCTTGGCGTTGCCCTTGGCCGCCTTGTTCGGGGCACCCTTGCCCTTGGCCGCCGCCTCCAGGGACTTGCGGACCCCGTCAAGAAGCTCCTGCCAGCTGGCCTCGAACTTCTCCACGCCCTCGCGCTCCAGGGTGACGATCACGTCGTCCATGTCCACCCCGACCGACTCCAGGTCGGCGAAGACCTTCCGGGCCGCGTCGTAGGCGCCGGTGATGGTGTCGCCGCGGGTCTCGCCGTGATCGGCGTACGCGTGGATGACCGACTCCGGCATGGTGTTGACGGTGCCGGGCGCGATCAGCTCCTCGACGTAGATGACGTCCCGGTAGTCCGGGTTCTTCGTCGAGGTGGACGCCCACAGCGGCCGCTGCGGGTGCGCGCCGGCGGCGGCGAGCGCCTTCCAGCGGTCGGAGGAGAAGACCTCGGTGTAGCGCTCGTACGCCAGTTGCGCGTTGGCGACGGCGGCCTTGCCCTTGAGGGCCTTCGCCTGGTCGGAGCCGACCTTCTCGAGCCGCTTGTCGACCTCGGAGTCGACCCGGGAGACGAAGAACGACGCCACCGAGCCGATCTTGGACAGGTCGTGGCCGTTCGCCTTGGCCTGCTCCAGACCGGCGAGGAACGCCTCCATGACCGCCGAGTAGCGGTCCAGACCGAAGATCAGCGTGACGTTGACGCTGATCCCCTCGGCCAGGGTGGCGGTGATCGCCGGGAGGCCGGCCTCGGTGGCCGGGATCTTGATGTACAGGTTGGGGCGGTCCACCAGCCACCACAGGGCCTTGGCCTCGGCCACCGTCCGGTCGCTCTCGTGTGCCAGCCGGGGGTCCACCTCGATGGAGACCCGGCCGTCGACACCGTCGCTGCCGTCGTACGACGGGCGCATCACGTCGCAGGCCCACCGCACGTCGTACGTGGTGAGCATGCGCACCGACTCCTCGACCTCGACGCCACGGGTGGCGAGGTCGTGCAGCTGCCAGTTGTACTCGTCGGCGTCACTCAGCGCCTTGGCGAAGATCGTCGGGTTGGTGGTGACGCCGGCCACGTGCTTCTCGCGGCGCAGCTGGTCCAGCCCGCCGGAGCTCAAACGCACCCGGGAAAGATCATCGAGCCAGACCGCCACACCCGCGGCGGTGAGCTCATTCAGCTTGTCCGTCATGCCATCCACGCTCCCTCAGTTGCCGGTCGTGAAACCGGTGATGTCGCCCACCCGGGCCAGCGAGGCGTGTGCTGCCGCCACGATCCGGTCGGGGGTGAACCCGAACTGCTCGAAGAGCACGGTGTGCGGGGCGCTCGCTCCGTAGTGCTCCAGGCTCACGCTCTCGCCCAGGTCACCGACGACACCGCGCCAGGACATCGCGATGCCCGCCTCCACGCTCACCCGTGCCTTTACCCCGCGCGGGAGCACCGACTCCCGGTACGCCTCGTCCTGCTCGTAGAACCACTCCTGGCAGGGCATCGAGACGACCCGGGTCGGGGTGCCGTCGGCCTCCAGCCGCTCCCGGGCGGTCAGGCAGAGCTGCACCTCGGAACCGGTGCCGACGATGATCACCTGAGGCTTGCCGTTGGACGCCTCGGCCAGCACGTAGCCGCCCTTGGCCACGCCCTCCGCGCCGCCCAGGACGTCGCGGTCCATCGTCGGCAGCGGCTGACGGCTCAACGCCAGCGCGGTCGGCCGGTCGGTGTGCTCCAGCGCCTGCCGCCAGGCCCAGGCGGTCTCGTTGGCGTCCGCCGGACGGACCACGTCCAGGCCCGGGATGGCGCGCAGCGCGGTCAGGTGCTCCACCGGCTGGTGGGTCGGGCCGTCCTCGCCGAGGCCGATCGAGTCGTGCGTCCAGACGTAGGTCACCGGCAGCTTCATCAGCGCGGCCAGCCGCACCGACGGACGCATGTAGTCGCTGAAGACCAGGAACGTGCCACCGTACGGGCGGGTGCCACCGTGCAGGGCGATGCCGTTGAGGATCGCGCCCATGGCGTGCTCACGGATGCCGAAGTGCAGCGTGCGGCCGTACTCGTGGCCCGGGAAGTCCTTGGTGGCGTGGGTGGCCGGAATGAACGACGGCTCGCCCTTCATCGTGGTGTTGTTGCTCTCGGCCAGGTCGGCCGAGCCGCCCCACAGCTCCGGGAGCACCGGCGCGAGCGCCTCCAGCACCTTGCCGGAGGCGGCCCGGGTGGCCACCCCCTTGGCGTCCGCGGGGAAGACCGGCAACGCGTCGGTCCAGCCGTCGGGGAGTACGTGACCAGCCAGCCGCTCGTAGAGCGCGGTGCGCTCCGGGTTGGCCTTCTTCCAGGCGTCGAACGCGGTGGTCCACTCCTGCTGGGCGTCGGAGCCCCGGCCCATCACGGTGCGGGCGTGGCCGAGCACGTCCTCGTCGACCTGGAAGGTCTGCTCCGGGTCGAAGTCGAGGATCCGCTTGGTGGCCTTCACCTCGTCGGCGCCGAGCGCCGAGCCGTGGATCTTGCCGGTGTTCTGCTTGTTGGGCGCGGGCCAGCCGATGATGGTGCGCAGCGCGATGAAGGACGGTCGGCCGGTCTCCGCCTTGGCGGCGACCAGCGCCGCGTACAGCGCCTCGGCGTCCTCGTGGTAGTCGCCCTGGTCGGCGTCGCCGCTGCGCCAGTCGACGGTCTGCACGTGCCAGCCGTACGCCTCGTAGCGGGCGGCCACGTCCTCGCTCTTGGCGATCCGGGTGTCGTCCTCGATGGAGATCTCGTTGTCGTCGTAGATCACCGTGAGGTTGCCCAGCTGCTGGTGCCCGGCGAGGGCGCTGGCCTCGTGGCTGATGCCCTCCTCGATGTCACCGTCGGAGACGATGCACCAGATGTCGTGGTCGAAGACGGACGCGCCGAGCTCGGCCTCGGGGTCGAACAGGCCGCGCTCGCGGCGGGCAGCCATGGCCATGCCGACGGCGTTGCCCAGACCCTGCCCGAGCGGGCCGGTGGTGGTCTCGACGCCCGGCGTGTGCCCGTGCTCGGGGTGCCCCGGCGTCTGCGAGCCCCACTGCCGCAGCGACTTGAGGTCGTCCAGGCTCAGCGGGTAGCCGGAGAGGAACAGCTGGATGTAGAGCGTCAGGCTGGAGTGCCCGGCGGAGAGAACGAACCGGTCGCGGCCGGGCCAGTTCGGGTCGGCCGGGTTGTGGCGCATGACGCGGTTGAAGAGGAGGTACGCCGCGGGCGCGAGGCTCATCGCGGTGCCCGGGTGGCCGTTGCCGGATTTCTCTACGGCGTCCATGGCCAGCACGCGGACGGTATCTACGGCCCGGCGATCGAGGTCGGACCAGTTCAGTGCGGAGTGCTCGGGTCGTTTAACAGCCACGATGGTTGTGCTCCTCGGCAGATGGGCGGAACCCTCACCGATGACCTTATCGAGCGTCCCTAAACGCGCGCCCGGGGATCTCAGCATGGTGTGCGCTACGTGACGATCCGGATGCTCGGTTCAACCCTGTGGTGTGACGGCCCGCACCGTTGTCGGGTCGGCCGGGCAGCCAAAACGACGACGCGTAGTGTGTGGGTCGGTATGCGGACCCGTGCGGTCCCGACCAATCCGATCTCCCCGTGCCCGATGCCGGAAGGTGGCAATCCGTGAGCATGATCACCGAGCGCCCCGCGAGCAACCCGGCCGGGCCACACCCGGCGCGGGCGGCCGAGGGCCCGGTGGCCCGGCGGGACGTACGCGCGGTCCTGTCGTCGTACGTGGCGCTCACCAAGCCGCGGATCGTCGAGTTGCTGCTGGTCACCACCATCCCGGCGATGATGCTCGCCGAGGGTGGGCTGCCGTCGCTGTGGCTGATGGCCATCGTGCTGATCGGCGGCTCGCTCGCCGCCGGCGCGGCCAGCGTCCTCAACTGCTACATCGACCGCGACATCGACCAGCTGATGCGGCGTACCAAGCGTCGCCCGCTGCCGGCGCACACCGTGTCGCCGCGCAGCGCGCTGATCTTCGGTCTGGTGCTGGCGGCCGTGTCGGTGGCCCTGATGGCGGCGTTCACCAACCTGCTGGCCGCCGGGCTGACCCTCGCCGCGATCGCCTACTACGACCTCGTCTACACCCTGTGGCTCAAGCGTTCCACCCCGACGAACACCTTCTGGGGCGGCGCCTGCGGGGCGGCGCCGGTGCTGATCGGGTGGGCTGCGGTGACCGGCTCGCTGGCGCCGGCCGCCTGGGGGCTCTTCGCTGTCGTCTTCTTCTGGCAGATGCCGCACTTCTACCCGCTCGCCATGAAGTACAAGGACGACTACGCCCGAGCCGGCATTCCGATGCTGCCCGTGGTGGCCTCGACCCGCCGGGTGAACGCCGAGATCCTGATCTTCGCGTGGCTCACAGTGCTCACCTCCCTGGCCGTCTGGCCGCTGGGGCTCAGCGCGATCTACGGGGTGCCGACACTGGTGGTAGGTGCCATCTTCGTCGTCGAGGCACACCGGCTCTGCCGGCGCGCCACGCGCGGCGAGGCGGTCAAGCCGATGCGGCTGTTCCACTGGTCGACGACGTACCTGACGATCGTCTTCGTGGCCGTCGCGCTCGACGCGCTGATCTGACCCGTCCCGCACGGTCCGGCTCTGGCCCTTCACGTCCACGGCAGTGGCCTCCGCCTGTCTGCTTCGCCTGGCTGTCGGCTCCCCGCGCGGAGCGGCCCCGGCTCGTCGGCCCTCGCATCGTTTGTCAGTAGTCACGCCGTGGCTCTGACTGGCGAACGGCAGCGATGATCTCCTGACTAATCATGGACGTGGATGAGTTGTCCGGGTTTAACGTCACATCAGAGTAACTTTCAGCATGAGTCGGATGGGCTCAACCTGGGGCGGTTCGAGGGTGATTTCCCGACGTGCTTTGAGCGTAAAAGTCAGTAAATAAACGGACAGTGAACCTGTGGTCGTCCTTAAACCTGTAGGTAATTGGCATCACAAAAGGTTCATGGTTCTCGCCCCACGGGGTGCAACTCTGCTTAGGCTTCGCGTCATGGCAGATGGTTCCGATACGACGCTGACGGCCGAGCAGACCACCGGCGAGCAGGCGCCCCAAGGCCTGGTCGCGGGCCTCAAGGCGTTCGCGGCCGGACACGGCGGCGCGAAGGCGGTCATCGAGTACGTCGGCAAGCGTGGCGCGCGGATCGTCCTGGTGGGTTCCGACGGCGAGTGGGGCGACCAGTTCGCCGACGACACCGTCACCGCCCGGGAAGCGTGCGCCAAGGCGGGAGTCACCGTCGAGAACGCCTGGGAGCGTGAACTGATGGACCAGATGCGTCCGAGCAACGACCTCTGGCGGTCGATGGCCCGGCGCACGATGGCCCGCTGAAATAGACAGCTGAATTGACCACATATCACCAGTCGACCCGGGGGGAACCCCGGGTCGCTCTCGTCACCTGCTCCGACCTGGCCGACCTCGACCCGGACGACCGGCTGGTCCTGGCCCCGCTCGCCGCCCGTGGCGTCGCCGTCCAGACCGCCGTCTGGGACGACCCCGACGTCGACTGGTCGTCCTACGACCTTGTCGTGCTCCGCTCACCCTGGGACTACGCGCTCCGCCGCGACGAGTTCGTGTCCTGGGCGGCCACCGTGCCGACGCTGGCCAACCCGGCGGACGTGGTCCGCTGGAACACCGACAAGCGCTACCTCGCCGAGCTGAGCGCCGCCGGGGTGCCAACCGTGCCGACGTCGTGGATCGAGCCGGGGGAGAGCTGGCAGCTGCCCGCCGAAACCGGCGAGTACGTGCTCAAGCCCGCGGTCAGCGCCGGCAGCCAGGACACCGGCCGGTACGACCTGGCCGACCCGGACCACCGGGACCTGGCCGCCGCACATGTTCGCCGGCTCTCCGACGCCGGCCGGGTCACCATGGTCCAGCCGTACCTGCGGGCCGTCGACACCGAGGGCGAAACGGCCCTGCTCTTCCTGGCCGGCCCCGAGGGGCTCGCGTTCAGCCACGCGATCCGCAAGGGTCCGATGCTGTCCGGGCCGGACCTCGGCCCGGACGGGCTCTACAAGGCCGAGGAGATCACCGCCCGCACCGCCCGCCTCGAACAGCTGGCGGTGGCCGAGCAGACCCTTGCGACGGTGCCCGGCGGCACCCGACAGCTGCTCTACGCCCGGGTCGACCTGATCCCCGGCCCGGACGGCGAGCCGGTCCTGGTCGAGCTGGAGCTGACCGAGCCGTCGCTCTTCATCGGGTATGCGGACGGCGCCCCCGACCGCCTCGCCACCGCGATCACCACGCACCTGGCCCGCAACGCCTAACCCCTCACCCCCGAACGACCGCCCGTGCCGGCGTGCCGC